>JAKJHA010000087.1 GCA_022704125.1 Verrucomicrobiota bacterium
CGGCGTATACGGTCGCGCGGATTCGAGCGCAAAGCGGTGTCTCAGGGCCGCCTTCGACTGCCTGGCGGCTAGGTCTGGGCGACATGCGCGGGGCGTTGCGCTTTGTCGGTCCGGAGGCGATGCGCGCGACAAATGTGACCTGCACGGCCGACGCCGTGACCGGTACGTGGAAGGGCCACGCTGAGTGCGGTGACGCATTCACCGTCACGGTTACGTGGCGGCGCGCGCCGGACGGCCTGTGGAGCGGTGAATTGGCTTATGACGGATACAGCGGCAAGCTGTTTGTGGAAGAGATCCATTTCCCGATTCTGTCCGGCGCGTTTGCGGACGGGGCGTCCTTTGTGTTCGGCGGCTATGACAGCGGCATCGCGAACGCTGGCGCAACGTTCTTTAAGCCCGGTGCCAAGTACCGGCGCGCCTACTGTGGCGGCATGCAGTTCTCGGCTATGGTTAATCCAGACGGATCATCGCTCTATTTCGACCATCGCGATCCAACGTTGAGCAGCAAGGCCTACGAGCTTTCGATCGCGAAAGAGGGGGGGCGGTTCACCTATGCGGGCGTCCATGTGGTCGGTCTGCCGGATCAACCGCCCGCCGCCTATCGTATCCCGTACGCCAGCGGCTTCACGCCGTTTACGGGAGGGTGGTTCGAGGCCGGACAGATCTACAAAAAGTGGGGGACCGCCCAAACCTGGCACGCGGGCCGCAAAGGCGTGAACCCGCTCCGCAAGATCGGCATGTGGGTCTGGAACCGCGGGCTCATCAAAGATGCGTTGCCGCCGGTCGAGCGGCTGCAAAAAGAGCTGGGTGACATTCCTGTGGCTCTCGACTGGTATTGGTGGCACAGCAACCCGTACGACACCGACTACCCCGATTTCTGGCCGCCGCGCGAAGGCGTGGAGGCGTTCCGCGCGGCGGTCGCCCGCCTAAAAAGTCAGGGTATCTTTTCGCAGGTCTACATCAACGGCGTCTGCTGGGATATGGATGGCAAGACGTGGCGGGAGGGCGGCGAAGAGGGCGTGATCGTGAATCGTGACGGCAAGCCGCGCAACACGGCTTTCAACAAGTACAATCACCATCGGCTCGCCTACATGTGCGGCGAAGCGCCGAAGTTCCAGGACCGCATCGCGACGCTGATCAAGCATCTGCGGGAGAGCGGTCTGGACGGACAGTACCTCGACATGATCGGCAACTCGACCATGATCGGCCGCTGCTACAGTCCGCGTCACACCCACCCCAAAGGCGGCGGTTCGTTTGGACCCGACGGCTATCGGGCGTTGCTACAGCGGTTGAAGCGAGAAAACCCCGGCTTCGCGCTTACGACCGAAGGCGCCAATGAGGCGTACATGGACCTGATGGATGGCTCAATCTGTTGCAACGTCACTTCGCTCGAGCGGCTCGATGCTATCCCGATGTTCCAGTCGGTCTACCACGGCAAGTATGCGTTCTTCGGCAATTACGCCTACCCTGACGGCACGCGGCCGTGGGATCCGCTGTGGCCGCCCGAAGACCGCTGGAAGGAGGAGAAGCCCTGGCACAACCTCTATCCCGATCAGTTCTATCTGGAACTCGGCCGCACGGTCGTGTGGGGCGTGCAGCCCATGGTCTGCAATATCAAGGAGAACCTGTTCACGGACCCCGAACTCGCGCCCGCGCTACGTTTCACGCTGGAGACGGCGCGTTTTTATTACACCAATCTCGAGTTCCTGTTCGACGGCCAGATGCTTTCGCCAGCCGGGTTCAACTGCGCGACCGCTCCGGTCGACTATCTGATCCGCAGCATCTTCACCAAGGAACATGAGTGCAAACCGCGCCACGCCGAGGTGCCCGCTGTGCTGCATTCCGCTTGGCAGGCGCCCGATGGCCGGAAGGCACTGATCTTGGTGAACTGGACCCGGTCGGAGCAGTCTTGGACCTTCAACGATCTTTCGGGCAAGCTGCCGCCGCGCTCGTATGACAAAGTGCTTCTGCGCTGACGATTAACTCATTTCTGAACGCGGATGGGGACGCGCCATTCCGGGCGCTCGGGCAGGTCTGTGACGATGACGAGCGTGGCCTTGGGAGTGATCGCATCGGGCCAGATGGGAGGCACCTGCACGTGGACAGTGCCGTCGGGACGTGTTTCAAACGAGGCTTCGCCGTTGATGCCTTCTACGCGAACGGCAGTCACCTGAAAACGGGGGGCGGTGCCGCGCTTGACGATGACGGTCCGGGGAGCGAGGGGCGCTGTCTTCTGGCCGGTCCAGTAGGTGAGGACTGGTGGATGAATGCGCAAGAGATCCTCCATCCAGGCGTACACCGGCAGCGAGAGGGGGGCACGGTCGGCGCATGAAAGCGTCACCGTGATGGTGGCGCGGTGGGCTCCAGGTGTGGACAGGGTGGGCGGTTCTAGCAGGAGGGAACGGCCATCGGCGCTCAGCGAGACCGGGAATGCGGGATTGTCCGACACCGCGTTCGTCATGGTGGCCGTCGTCAGGTATCCGTCCAGACGGACCGTGACCGTGGCGGGCGGCGTGTCCGGCAGGAGATGTCCGAACGAGAAGGCGGGCGGTTCTAGGCAGACCGCCGCACGGGCCTCCCCCTGCATCCACAGTGTGAGATTGGGGGCCTTGGGGTCATCCGACAGGACCGATACCGCTTTACGCTGCTGACCTTGCAAACCACGCAAAGTCAAGTGGACCTCTAGTATGGTTTCAGCTCCCGGCGCGATCACGCGAGAGGCGGGTTCGGCCCGCGTACAGCCGCATGAGGTTTGGATCGACCTGAGATGCAGATCGGCCGTACCCGTGTTGCGTAGGACAAACCGGTTGGTGACAGTTTCGGCCGCATCACGCCAACCGAAATCATAGGTTGTGAGCGGCACCTCCAGACGCGGTTCGGGCGCGGCTGCTGCGGACAGCAGACTCAGACTCGCGACAACAACGATCCCGCACGGTATCCCCGGAAGCAGTCCGAAACCATGATGTTGATGACATCCATTCACGCAACCATCATAATACGTTGGCGGGATACGCACAACCGATTCTGTAGTCGGAATCGGACGCGGGATGGTTAGAATTTTTTGAGATTTCGTTTCGTGATTGGCGACAGGGGGGCAATATGATACCTTACCCCGCCGTGACTCACGGAGTGGGTTGCGTTGGAGACGTATGGCGAGCTTTGAAGAAATTATCGAGAAAAGTCTGGTTTGTCTCAATTTGACAGACAGCGAAGGGTCGTTAGTGATCAAGACCCTGATCGACCAAGCGGTGCAGGAGGGACTGCTGGCGGTGGAACACCGGAATGCCGCTGTCAAAGCAGTCATCAATCGGGAACTGAGCGCGTCAACCGCTTTGCCTGACGGTATCGCTCTGCCGCACGGACGCATCGAATTTGTGCAGGACATCGTGTGCATGCTCGGCATCCACCCGCAGGGCATCGCGTTCGGCGCTCCAGACAACCGTGCCACGCATGTCTTTGTTTTGCTGTTGGTGCCGGCGACGGTCGCCTGCAACCACATCCACTTTTTGGCCAGGCTCAGCCGCCGTCTTATGGAGGCTTCCGTGCGCAATGATTTGTTGGCGGCGCAGTCGCGGGAAGATGTGTTGAGGACAATTTTAAGTTGAGTTTTGTTTTTTCAGTTTCTTGAGGATCTTGCAGTGCCCCTCGTGGCATGGGCGTCCCGCCCATGAAACACGGGCAAGATGTCCGTGCCACACCTGTGCAAGCAGGAGGTTTTGCAAGAGCCTCTCTTAAGGGTAAGGAATGTTCTATGAAACCGTTGATGGTTGTTGGAAGTGATGCATTTTCTCAGTTCCGTTTGGCCGCGCTGGCGGAGAAGGTTACCGTCGCACTGGCCGCTCAGAGCGCGGTCAGGATTGAAGCGCGGTTCGTTTATCTGTTAGATGTGGATCGGCCGCTCGCGGCCCAGTCGTTGGAGCGTGTCTGCTCTTTGCTCGGGGCGTCTCAAGATGAAGCGGTGTCGGGCGGTTTTTTCGTGACGCCGCGCAAGGGGACGGTCTCGCCTTGGTCGTCCAGGGCGACTGACCTTTTCCACAACTGCGGACTTGCGGAAATCAACCGCGTGGAGCGCGGCGTGCATATCCGGGTCTTTGCGCAAGAGACCGAACTGTCGCTCGCGGCGTTGCGTCCCGCGTTGAATCTGCTGCATGACCGCATGATCGAAGGTGTCTATCTCGATTTGGATGATCTCTTTGAGACGCGGCCGCCGGCTCCGGGACGCACCTTCGATCTGCTGGGGCAGGGGCGCACCGCCTTGGACGCCGCCAACCGCGAGATGGGGCTGGCGCTGAGCGATGACGAGATCCTTTATCTGTGCGACAACTACACCAAGGCCGGCCGCAACCCGACCGACACCGAGTTGGTGATGTTCGGCCAGGTCAACTCTGAGCACTGCCGGCACAAGATTTTCAATGCCGACTGGATCATCGACGGCGAGCGTAAGGAGTCGTCGCTGTTTCAGATGATTAAGAACACGCACGCCTGCCACCCCGACGGTACGTTGGTGGCCTACAAGGATAACTCCGGTGTCATGGAGGGCTTTCTGGGCGTTGGCTTTGAGGTGGACCCCGACACGCGCGCCTACCGCTTTGAAGAGGATCAGATCGACATCCTCATGAAGGTCGAGACGCATAACCATCCGACCGCGATTTCGCCATTCCCCGGCGCCGCCACCGGCGTGGGCGGCGAAATCCGCGACGAGGCCGCGACTGGCACGGGCGGCCGCAGCAAGGCCGGCCTCTCGGGCTTCATGGTCTCGAATCTGCGCGTGCCGGGCTTTGAAATGCCGTGGGAAAAACCGTTCCCGAGCTTGCCCGCCCGTCTCGCCTCGCCGTTGGACATCGTGCTGGAAGGATCGGTCGGTGGTGCGTCGTTCGGTAATGAGTTTGGACGTCCTCAATTGTGCGGCTTTTTCCGGACTTATGAGGAGATGGTGGCGGACCGTTATTACGGTTACCACAAGCCGATCCTGTTGGCGGGCGGCGTGGGCAATATCCGCCGCAGCCAGGTCTACAAGAAGGCGGTGCCGCCGGGCTCTCTGATCGTGCAGTTGGGCGGCCCCGCGATGCGTATCGGCCTCGGCGGCGGCGCGGCCTCTTCCATGGGCACCAGCAGCAACGACGAGGCACTGGACTTCGATTCGGTGCAACGCGCCAATGCCGAGATCGAGTGCCGTTGCCAAGAGGTCATCAATGCCTGTGTGGCACTCGGTGAAGATAATCCCATCCTGAGCATCCATGATGTCGGCGCGGGGGGCCTTTCCAACGCCTGTCCGGAACTGATCGAGAAGACCGGCGCGACCTTTGACTTGCGCGCCGTGCCTAATGCGGATCCCTCCCTGAGTCCGATGGAAATCTGGTGCTGCGAAGCGCAGGAGCGGTACGTGCTGGCGATCTCGCCCGAAAGCCGCACCCTCCTTGAGCGTCTGTGCGAGCGCGAGCGTTGCCCTGTGGCCTTCATCGGCGTTGCGCGCGACGACCAGCGTCTGGTGCTCGAAGACAGCCATTTCAACGACCGTCCGATCGACATGGACATCCGCGTGTTGCTCGGCAAGCCGCCCCGCATGGTGCGCGAGGTCAAGAACGAAACGGTAGAACTGGAACCGCTGGCACTCGATAACATGACGCCGATGGCGGCACTTGAGCGCGTGCTGCAAGCGCCGACCGTGGCCGACAAGACGTTCCTGATTACGGGTACCGACCGTACCGTCTCTGGACTGATACACCGTGATCAGATGGTCGGGCGCTACCAGTTGCCGGTCGCCGACAACGCGGTGACGGTCACCGGTTATCAGGCCACGACCGGCGAGGCGATGGCGCTCGGCGAGCGCGCGCCCGTTGCGCTGGTTGACGCGCCCGCTTCGGGACGTATGGCCGTGGCCGAGGCGATCACCAATATCGCCGGTGTCAATATCGGCCCGATCCACGCCATCAAGCTCTCGGCCAACTGGATGGCCGCGTGCGGCGAGGCGGGCGAAGATGCCAAGCTTTTCGATACGGTCGCATCGGTCGGTATGACGTTCTGCCCGCAGCTCGGTGTGTCGATCCCTGTCGGCAAGGATTCGCTCTCCATGCGCACGGTGTGGCAGGATGAAAAAGGTGCGTCGCATCGTCAGATCGCACCGCTGAGTTTGGTTGTCAGTGCCTTTGCGTCGGTGCAGGATGTGCGTAAAACCCTGACGCCCGATCTCAAACCCGGTGCCAGCGAACTGCTGCTGATCGATCTCGGACGCGGCCGCAATCGGCTGGGAGCCAGCGTGTTGGCGCAGGTCTACAATCAGGTCGGCAATGAAGCGGTGGACGCGGATGATCCTGCGTTGTTGCGACGTTTCTTCGACGCGATGCAGACATTGGTGGCCGAAGGAGCGTTGCTGGCTTATCATGACCGTTCCGACGGCGGCGTCGTCGTGACGCTGGCCGAAATGGCGATGGCTGGCGGGCGCGGCGTGGAGATCGATCTGCCGGGGCAGGAGCCGCTGTCCGCACTGTTCAGTGAAGAGCTGGGTGCAGTGCTGCAAGTGGCCGAAGGCGCGCAGGAGCGGGTCATGGCGGCGCTGGCCGCTCAAGGGCTTGCCGATGCCAAGACTTGCGTGCGTATCGGGCGTCCGACCGATGACCGGCGTTTTCACATTGCGGTGGGCGGGAAGACAGCCGTGGAGACGGATCTCACTTGGCTGCGGCGTACGTGGTCGGCGCTGACCTGCCGCATACAGGCGTTGCGCGACAATCCGGTATGCGCGTGGCAGGAGTATGACAATGCGCTGGACGAGACCTATCCGGGCATGCAGTTTGCCGTGACCTTCGATCCGGATGCTCCGGTCGGTGTGAGTGTGCGGCAAAAGCCGCGCATGGCGGTGCTGCGCGAGCAGGGAACCAACGGACATATCGAAATGGCCGCCGCGTTTACGTTGGCCGGCTTCGAGGCGGTCGATGTGCATACGACTGATCTGCTGGAAGGCCGCGTCGATCTCGCCGGGGTCAATGGCTTGGTGGCATGCGGTGGTTTTTCATTCGGCGACGTCTTGGGCGCCGGCTCAGGTTGGGTGCACAGCATCCTCTACAACGCCCAGTTGACCGAGATGTTCAAACGCTTCTTCGAGCGGCCTGATACGATCACGCTGGGTGTCGGCAACGGCTGCCAGATGCTGTCGCAGCTTAAGGCGATCATTCCGGGTGCCGAGCATTGGCCGCGCTTCCAGCCCAATCTCTCCGGACAGTTCGAGGCACGCTACTCGATCCTTGAGGTCATGGAGTCGCCCTCTGTGCTGCTGAAGGGCATGGCGGGTTCGCGTCTGCCGATCGCGGCTGCACACGGTGAGGGCTTAGCGGTCTTCGCGTCGCCGGAAGATGAAGCGAAGGCGATTGCATCGTTGCGCTACGTGGACGGCCGCGGCCAGCCGACCGAGCGCTATCCGTGGAATCCGAGCGGTACGAAGGGCGGTCTGACCGGCTTCACGTCAAGTGACGGTCGTGCGACCATCCTGATGCCGCATCCGGAGCGCGGCTTCCGTTCGGTGCAGCTTTCGTACCGTCCCGCCGATCTCTTCACCGGCGAGGCCGGCCCCTGGATGCGCCTCTTCCACAACGCGTATGCGTTTGTCGCGCGTTAAGGGGCTCGGTGCGATTGACTCCCGATGAGACGATCCGCTATCATCGGGGTGCGATGAAAAACAAGCCAGAGTCTTCAAGCGATTACGCCGCCTTTGTGCATGTCTCGGGTGGTGCGGATACCGTCCGGCGACCTGCAGCCCCGCTGTCCCGTCGTGCTGCCGACTGGCGTCGTCAGGCCGAAGCCGGTGACACCGGTGCTGTATTGGCGCTTGCCTGCCTCGCTGCCACGGGTGTCGTCGGCGGCGGGCGCGATCTGAAACGCGCCGCCACCGGTTTCCGCAAGGCCGCCGAGGCCGGTGATCCCATGGCGATGTTCCTGCTGGGCGAGATGTACGAGATCGGCGAGGGCGTCGAGAAGGATCCCGTCCTCGCCGCTTCCTGGTTCGACAAGGCCGCTGCGCTCGGTCATGCCGGTGCCATCCGCGCCCTTAAGACGCCCCTGCCCCCTGATGCTGCGCCAGCGAGTACTGCATGGCGCAATGTTAAGTCCTACAGCATTGAAGCTTTCGAGGCGCGTATCGGCAACACCGACGCCATGGCGTACCACGCCGAACGCATCGTCGTCGGCGTCGGCCCCTGCGGCGAGGCGGCCGGCATGCGGTGGGCCGAAATGGCTTTCGCCGCAGGCTCCCGCTTCGCGCCTCCTGTCCTCGCCGGCTTTTTCATGCGCGGCGTCGCCGTTCCCGGAGACCTAAAGAGGGCCGTTGAATTGCTCCTTCCCAGTGCCGAGGCTGGCGACGAGACCTCGATCCGCTCGTGGAGGCCTACCGCTGGGATCTGCGCCTTCTCGATCTGTACCCTGACGACCCCGCTCAGCTCAACTATTGCGGCAACGCTTGCTTCACGATTGCGCTCCGCGGTCGACGCGCTCGCAACCTACCATCCTTCGGGAGCAGGAAAATGCCGTGCATCGCAGGTTGGATCAGTGCGGCGCTCGCTGATCACCTCGGTGCGTTGCGCCTCGACTCTTGGCGTTACGATTGGTTCCGGAAGGCGCTCGGCCATTACCGCCGCGCGGCGGAGCGACATGATCCCCAAGCGCTCACTAATCTCGGTGA
>JAKJHA010000088.1 GCA_022704125.1 Verrucomicrobiota bacterium
GGCGACTGGGTGCCGGCGTGTGGCACGTTGTGGCACAAACCTGCCAGGTGGTGTAATGGCAGCACAAGAGACTTTGACTCTCTCAGAGGTGGTTCGAATCCACCCCGGGCAACCAGTTTGTGTTTGGGAAAGTGTGGGCGAGCATGATTGTTTTTTCAGGAACCGCAAACCTACCGCTGGCCGAGCGGATGATGGCATACCTCGGCGGCCGGCTAGGCGACATCAACATCCGTCGTTTTCCTGACGGCGAAATTCACGTCAAGATTGTCGACAATGTACGCGGCAGGGACGTCTTCATCGTTCAACCGATCTGCACGCAGCCCAACGAGATGCTGATGGAGCTGTTGATCATGATCGATGCCGCGCGCCGGGGTTCTGCAGCGCGTATCACCGCTGTGCTCCCCTACTACGGCTATGCGCGCCAAGACCGCAAAGACCAGCCGCGCGTGCCGATCACCGCGAAACTCGTGGCCAACCTGCTGGTGGCCGCTGGTGCCAATCGCGTGCTGACCATGGACCTGCACGCCCAGCAAATCCAAGGATTTTTTGATATTCCCGTCGACCACCTGCACGCCGCGTCGGTAATGGTGAAATACCTACGCGAGATCAAGTTAAAAAAGCCGCTCGTCGTGTCGCCCGATACCGGAGGGGCAAAAGCGGCTTACGCTTACTCACAAATGCTGGGCACGGGCCTGGCGATTGTGGCGAAGCAGCGCATGGGAGACGCGGAGGTGGACGCCTTCAGCGTCGTTGGTGACGTTGAAGGGTGCGACGTGATCATGGTCGATGACATGACCACGACGTGCGGTACGCTGTGCGCGGCCGCCAAGCTCTTGAAGGAGAAGGGGGCCGCGTCCATCCGGGCGGCGGTCACCCACATTCCCCTGACGGAGAAGGGCGTTGAACGCTTGCAGGCGGACACCTCGCTCACCGAGCTGGTCGTGACAGATACGGTTCCTTTGCGGGCCGATCTGCCCACGAACAAGCTGCCGGTGAAGCTGACGGTGCTTTCCGTCGCCGAGCTGCTGGGCGAAGCCATCCGCAGAATCCACCAAGACCAGTCCGTGAGTTCGCTGTTCAGGTATTGATGAACGGCAGCACGGAAGAGAATGAAAAGCCAGAACGGCATGCGACGGACGCGGTGAATGGGCCCCTTCCGAACTCGGGTTGTGTTCGGTTCCGGGGCGGATTGATTCGCGCGTTGGCGTGTGCTGTAATGGTGTGAGTGACAGAGGAAAAAATGGCAACTGAACAGATCAGAATAAAGGCCGAGCCGCGTACGGAACAGGGTTCCGTGGCTGCGGGTCGGCTGCGCCGCGCCGGGAGCATTCCCGCAGCGGTGAACCGTATCGGGGGCGACACGACGCTGGTGAAACTCAACACGCATGCGTTCGTCAACATGCTGCGTCACCACGCAGCCGAGCAAGTGCTCGTGACGCTCGACCTCGACGGCCAAGAGGTATCCGCGCTGATGCGCGAAGTGCAGTACGACGTGATGACGGGTGCCCCGATCCACGTGGATTTCGGCGAGGTCTCGCTGAGCGAGACGATCCGTGTCGCGATCCCGCTGCATCTGACGGGCGAGCCCGAAGGTGTCAGGATCGGCGGCGGCATCCTGCAGCAGATGCTGCGCACGGTGGAAGTCGAATGCCTGCCGAACGAGATCGTCGATGCCTTCACTGTCGATGTCTCGGCGCTCAAAACCGGGCAATCAATTTTCGTGCGCGACCTCAAGCTGGACGCGGCCTATACGCTCATCACCGGCACGGACACCGTGATCGCAACGGTCGCCGCGCCTGAGGATGAGGACACGGAGGCCAAGGAAGAAGCCGAGGCCCCCGAGGTGATCGCCAAGGGCAAGAAGGAAGAGGGAGCTGAAGGAGCCGCTCCCGCCGCCAAGAAGTAACCCGGAGGACACCACCGCGTGAAAATGATTGCGGGACTGGGAAACCCCGGCAAGGCCTACGTGAACACGCCGCACAACGTCGGCTTCGATGTTGTCGACCTGTTGGCGGAACGCGCCGAGGCCGGTTGGAAGAACAGTTCCGGATTTCGTGCACGCGTTGCGCGCGTCGCCGGCGCAGGCGGCCCGCTGCTGCTGGTCAAGCCTCAGACCTTCATGAATCTGAGCGGGACCAGCGTGGCACCGTTGCTGCGCTACTACGGCGGCCTGCCGACCGACCTGACGGTGATCCTAGATGACGCGGACCTGCCACTCGGCACACTGCGCATCCGGGCATCGGGAGGCAGCGGCGGACATCGCGGACTGGCCTCGGTCATCGAGGCGCTGGGGACCGAAGGGTTCCCGCGGGTCCGGCTGGGCGTGGGACGCAACGCATGCGGCGACTTGGTCGGACATGTGCTCGGTCGCCTGGACGACGAGCGCATGCGCCTGATAAAGGCGACGATCGAGGCGGCCGCCGACGCGGTGCAGTGCCTAACCGAAAGCGGATTGAACGAAGCAATGAACCGGTTCAACGGCTGGCGCGCCGAAGGGGCGCTGCCGGATGACCCCAAGTGAGAACAGTATGAAAAAATACGATGGTTTGTACATCTTCGCCGGCTCGGCGAAAGATGATGTTCTGGACAAACAGGTCGATAAGGTGTGCGGCGAGATTACGCGTCTGGACGGTAACGTGCTGACCACCGAGGTGCTCGGCAAGCGTACCTTTGCGCGCCCGATGCAGAAACGTGACAACGGCGTCTATGTGAAGATCCGCTTCGAGTTGGATCCCAGCCAGGTCAGCGTGCTCCTTGGCCGCTATCGGCTCACCGAGGACGTCTTCCGCGTGCAGATCCTTGCTGTGGACGAGCGTCGCGAAGCGATCTTGGCTCGACAGTCTGAGGAGCGTAAGGCCCGCGAGGCCGCACGCGCCGCAGCCGAAGAGGCGACCGCCAACGAGGACGATGACAGCGAAATCCAGGACGAATACGAAGACGACGAATAAGTCCGCCTGGATACGGGAATAAAAGGACGGTAAACCATGGCTTCCTACAACAAAGTGATCATCGCCGGTAATCTCACGCGCGATCCGGACATCCGTACCGCGGGGAGCGCCAAAGTAGCGGATATCCGCCTCGCGATCTCCGAAGCGTGGCGCGACAAGGCCTCGGGGCAACGCAGGGAGGTGACCTGTTTTGTTGACGTGGTCGCATGGGAGAGACTGGCGGAGTTCTGCCAGCAGTACTTCTCCAAAGGTAAAGGCATGCTCGTAGAGGGCCGCCTGCAGATGGATGAATGGACTGACAAACAGACCAACGAGAAGCGCTCCAAGCTACGTGTGCGGGCCGACCGTATCATGTTCTGGGGTGCACCGCCGCGACAGGACGCAGCCCCCGCCGCGCCGTCGCGTACCGCCGCACCCGCCGCGCCCAGCGTGCGGGATGACGAGCCGCCTGCTCTCGACGACGACACTGGAGGAGACCTCGCACAGGATGACGAGGCTTTACCGTTTTAAAGACAACGTTTGAATTGAACAAGAGGAATCAAGCTTATGGCTAAGCAAAAACGAAGCAACCGACCGGGTCGGGACAGCCGCAGCCGCGACTTAGTGCCCGCCCGTAAACGTACGCGTGTTCTGGATCCGAATGACGTCGTGGACATCAACGATGTCGAGTTTCTC
Source organism: Verrucomicrobiota bacterium (assembly GCA_022704125.1). Taxonomy (GTDB): domain Bacteria; phylum Verrucomicrobiota; class Kiritimatiellia; order RFP12; family UBA1067; genus DUPH01. The sequence goes on from JAKJHA010000088.1 coordinate 3,624, forward strand.
CGCCGGTTCGTCACCGAATACGGCAAAATCATTCCGGCACGCCTCACCGGCGTCACCGCTGCCCAGCAGCGCCAGATCAAACAGGGCGTACGCCGCGCCCGTAACATGGGCCTGATGGCCTAAGACCGGAAAGGATTGAAACGTTATGTCAACTGAACTCCTTTTACTGTCGGACGTCGACCATCTCGGCAAGGCCGGTGATGTTGTGAAAGTGGCGGCCGGCTATGCCCGCAATTACCTGTTGCCGAAAGATCTCGCGGCGCCGGTTTCGAAGCAGGCGCTGCGTCGCCTCGAGAAACTGCGCAAGGAGCGTGAGGAGATCTCGCGCATCCAGCTCGCCGAAGCCAAAGAAAAGGCATCGAAGCTGGACAATGCGTCGGTCACCTTGCGCGCCAAGACGGTCGACGGTACCCGCCTCTATGGCTCGATCCAGGCGGCGGACATTGTGGAGGCGCTCGAGACGGGGCTGAAGGTCACTGTCGACAAGTCCCAAATCGTGCTCTCCGATCCACTCAAAGAGACCGGTACGTTTGACGTTGCCGTGAAACTGCACCCCGATCTGACCTGCACCGTTAAGGTATGGGTTGTTGAGGAGTAAAGCCGAACGGGGTTGCGGGTTGCGGGCAGAGCCCGCAACCCAAGTTAATTAGTTCATTAGTGCATTAGTGCATCAGTTTGTCTGTGAGCATGCAATGCCCCAACACACTAATGAACTAACGCACTAATGAACTAACGCACTAATGAACTAATGCCAACAACCCCATCAGTTCCAGCCGCACCTTTGCGCACCATCCCGCACAGTACCGAAGCCGAGCGTGGTGTCCTGGGCTCGATCCTGCTGGATGCGGCCGGCGACAGCCGTGTGCTGGATCTGTGTACCGAGAACGGTATCGTCGCCGAATCGTTCTTCACCCCCGCGTACCGTCTGCTCTTCGAAACCTTGTTCGAGATGTCGCGTGCCGCGCTCGCGATCGACCCCCTCACCCTCACCGAGCGGTTGCGCGCGCTGAATCGCCTCGAAGAAATCGGTGGCGCCGCCACCATTCAGGCGCTAATTGATGAGACCCCCACCGCCGCCCATGCGGAGTACTACATCAACATCGTGCGGCAGAAACACCTGCTGCGCGCCGTCATCTCCTGCGCCCGCGACGCCGAACGCCGCTGCTTCGATGAGGCAGTCAGCGCCGACCTGATCCTCGGCGAGGTCGAACAGCAGTTCCTCAGCATTGCCGACCGGCGCGAGGGTACCAGGCTCACCTGGCCCCAAGCCATCAACAACACGATGGGGCATATCGACCGGCTTTTCTCGCTCGGCCCCGGTAGCGTGGCTGGCCTGCCCACTGGGTTCAAGAATCTCGATACGAAGCTCAAAGGGTTGCGCAATGGCGAGATGATCGTGCTGGCCGCCCGTCCCTCAATGGGCAAGACCTCGCTCGCCATGAACATCGCCGAGTGCGTCGCGCTGGGCAAGGACATCTACGGTCGCGCAATGAAAGGAGACCATGACCGTCCCCATGCCGTCGGTGTCTTCTCACTTGAGATGTCCACCGAGTCCCTTGCCATGCGTATGCTCTGCGGCTTTGCGGGTGTGCCCAGCTTCAAAATCGAGCAAGGATTCGGCAACATCAAGAACATCAATCAGCAACTCACCCGTGCCGCCTCCGAACTCACCAAAGCACCGATTTATGTGGACGACGCTGGTGGCCTTGATGTTATGGACATGCGCGCCCGCGCCCGCCGCATGAAAAAGCGTTACAAGATCGAGTTGATCGTGATCGACTACCTCCAGCTCTGTAACTGCCGCGAATTCGCTAAACAAGGCCGTCAGATTGAAACCTCGCAGATATCCGGCCAGATCAAAGCCATGGCCAAAGAGCTGAACCTGCCCGTCATCGTGCTCAGCCAGCTCAGCCGTGCCCCGGAACAACGCGGTGACAAAACCAACAAGCCCAAACTTTCCGACCTGCGCGATTCCGGCGCCATTGAGCAGGATGCCGACGTCGTGCTGCTGTTGCGCCGCCCCTGCAAAGCGCCCGGCGACCCGGAATTCGATGATACGCGTCTGGCCATCGTCGACGTCGCCAAGCACCGCAACGGCCCCACTGGTGAGGTCCGGCTCGATTTCGACGATGCCCTCACACGCTTTGGCGACCGTGCCGACCCCGGCCTTAGCGCGACCGCCGATATCGCGCCCGATCCCGCGGCCGACATCCCCGACGATCTATAACACCCCGCCCTGCTGCCATGCGAACAACGGCCAAGCACGAAAAAAACCCGCACCCTTTGAGCCCGCAGGTGCCCATGGCTCTCGCCTTTTTGCTGGCGATCCTCATCGGTGCTTTCCTGCTCGCATTGCCGGTGGCCAACACTAACGGTCAATGGCGCGATGCCGTCTCAGCGCTTTTCACCGCCACCAGTGCCACCTGCGTCACTGGGCTCTCGGTGATCGATGTCGGCAGTGAACTCACGCGCTTCGGTCAGATCGTGCTCATCACGCTCATTCAATTCGGAGGTCTCGGCATCACGACCTTCGGCACCTTCCTGCTGGTGCTCATCGGCCGCCGCCTCAGCGTACAGAACGAGTTTGCACTGATGGATGCCTACGGCGTAGAAGCGGTCAAAGGTATCCGCGCCCTGTTGCGCTGGACCATGGGCTTCACCCTGCTTTTCGAAGGTATCGGCATCCTGGTGCTCTGGATGCGTTACATGATACCGCACCCCACTCTCCCCCTCCCCAATGATCCGTGGACCGCCTTGTACTATGCTACCTTCCACGCAATCAGTGCTTTCTGCAACGCCGGTTTTTCGCTACACCGCGACAGCCTAATCGCTTTCCAGCACGACCCTATTTATTTGGGTATGATCAGCTTTCTGGTTGTCGCAGGCGGTCTCGGCTTCCTGGTCCACTACAATTTGATGACCACCAAGTTCTGGCGGCACAACCGCATGACGCGTGGCCGCATCACCCTGCACACCAAGGTCGTCTTGATTACTACCTCGGCGTTGATCCTGCTCGGCCTCGTGTTTACGTTACTGCTGGAAATGCCCCATACGCTGAAGGGCCTTCCCCTCACCGACAAACTGCTCTGCGCACTTGTCCATGGCATTTCTGCGCGGACCGCTGGTTTCAACATCGTGCCAATGAGTGACATCCAGGAAGCCACTCGCTTCATTACTGCCATGCTCATGTTGATCGGTGGTTCACCCGGTTCCGCTGCGGGTGGCATCAAGACCACCACGCTGGTGGTACTGATCATGACAGTGATCGCCATGTGCCGTAACCGCCGCGACACCGTCCTCTTCAACCGCACGTTGCCCTACACGGTTGTGCGCGAGGCGGTCGTGATCTTTCTGCTTATGTTGTCTCTGATCGCCGTGGCCTATGGCGTGTTGCTGCTCACCGAATATCCGCAGCAAGGCGACGACGCCTCGAAACTTTTCTTCGAAACCGTCTCCGCCGTGGGCACCGTGGGCCTCTCCATTGACCACACGGGAAGGTTGTCGAATGCCGGCCGATGGGTTATTATCGTGTGCATGTACGTCGGACGCTTAGGCCCTCTTGCGGTCGCGCTACTGATCGGCAGCCGCGATGAATGCCAACGCATCCGTTATCCTGAAGAAGAAGTCATCGTCGGCTAACCCCCAATTAGGAACGCTCAACGTCCAACGCTCAAGTGTGATGCCAAACTCCCAACTCCTAAATCCCAACTCCCAAATCCTAACTCCTAAATGCGAACTCCTAAATGCTAACTCCAATGTCCTTCCATCCTGACACCCTCTGTGTTCAAGCCGGCTGGCAACCGAAAAACGGCGAGCCGCGCGTGTTGCCCGTCTTTCAGAGTACGACCTTCAAGTACGATAGCAGCGAGCATGTCGGTAACCTCTTTGACCTGAAAGTACCCGGCCACTTCTACACCCGGCTCAGTAATCCCACGGCTGAAGCGGTCGAGAACAAGATCGCCGCGCTGGAAGGCGGTGTCGGTGCGCTGATGACCTCCTCGGGCCAGGCTGCATCGCTGATCGCGATCCTCAACCTCTGTAATAGCGGCGACCACTTTATCGCCTCAAGTGCCATCTACGGTGGTACCACCAACCTCTTCAGCGTCACGCTCAAGAAGCTGGGTATCGAGGTCACTTATGTCGACCCCTACGCCTCCGACGACACCATCCAGTCCGCCTTCCGCCCCACCACCCGCGCGGTCTTCGGCGAGACCATCGCCAACCCCGCGCTGGCGGTCTTCGACATCGAGCGCTTCGCGCGCGTGGCTCACGCCAACGGGGTTCCGCTGATCGTCGATAACACCTTCCCGACCGCCGTGCTCTGCCGCCCCTTTGCGTTCGGCGCGGACATCGTCACCTACTCAACCTCCAAATACCTCGACGGGCACGCGGTTTCGCTCGGCGGCATGATCGTGGACGGCGGCCGCTTCGACTGGCGGGCGAGCGGCAAGTTCCCGGGCCTGACCGAGCCCGATCCCTCCTACCACGGCACCGTCTACACCGACGCCTTCGGTCCGGCCGCCTTTATCGTCAAGGCCCGCGCCCAGCTCATGCGCGACCTCGGCGCGGCCCCCTCACCGATGAACGCCTTCCTGCTCAACCTCGGCATGGAAACGCTGCACCTGCGCATGGAGCGCCACTGCCGCAACGCCGAGGCGGTCGCCGCCTTTCTCGAGCGCCACCCGGCCGTCACCTGGGTCAACTACCCCGGCCTGCCTGCCTCGAAGGACGCCGCGCTCGTGAAAAAATACCTGCCGCGCGGTACCTGCGGCGTGATCTCCTTCGGCGTCAAGGGCGGCCGCGCGGCCGCCGTGCGCTTCATGGACAGCCTCAAGCTCGCGGCCATCGTCGTGCATGTCGCCGACGCCCGCACCGGCGTGCTGCACCCCGCCAGCACCACCCACCGCCAGCTCACCGACGCGCAGCTCGCCGCCGCCGGCATCGGCCCGGATCTCGTGCGCCTGTCCGTCGGCATCGAAGACGCGGCGGACATCATCGCCGATCTGGATCAAGCCCTGGCCGCGCGCGGCGAGTAATCTGT
>JAKJHA010000089.1 GCA_022704125.1 Verrucomicrobiota bacterium
CGCATACGCCGCTACTGCTGCGCCGCTCGCCATTCCCAATGCGGGTTTCGAAGAGACTGAGAAGCCGACTTGGACCCTTGCCGATGGCGGTATGAGCGTCATCACGGAAGCGGCGGCACGAACGGGCACACGCGGTCTGCGCGTCACGGACACCTCCGACAAGAAGGGTAGCAACTGCCGTTCCGCCCCGGTGCCGATCACCGCCGGCAAAACCTACGCGCTCTCCTTTTGGGGACGTGTGCTGGAGGGCGACGGCGCGGTCGGCGTCTACATGCAGTTCGCTGACGCGAAAGAACGCGTTCTCACCTCGCCCTCGCGCTACGGCGAGATCATCCAGGCCATTCAGGGCGACAAGGGCGAGTGGCATGCTTTCACGCTCTGCGGACGTGCGCCGCCCGAGTCGGCGATGATGTGGGTCTGGGTGCACAGCTTCGTCGCCTCTCGCGGAATAGCCGACGTGGACGATTTTGCGCTCACCGAGTTGAGCGAGGCCGAGGCAGAGAAGATGCGTATCGAATCCCTGCGTACATCGCGGAGCGGTTTCCCGCCGCCCGATCCTACGCGCGTCGCGCAGATCGCCGCTTGGCTCGCGCCCGCGCCGCACGGTCTGGGACGTCCTGCCACCGATCGCGAGGCATGGGATCGTTTGGCCGCATTGCCCGAAGCGGCCGCGCTGTTGCGTGAAGCGGAAAAGATCATGAACACGCCGCCGCCGGAGCTGCCCGACGAGCTTTACCTTGATTTCACCAACACCGGCAACCGCCGCAACTACGAACGGCCCTACGGTCAGCGTTCACAGCGTATCAGCACCTTGTTGCTGGCCGAGTGTCTGGAGAACAAGGGACGCTTTCTGCCGGCGCTTGAACGTGATGTGCTCGCGGTCTGCAACGAACGGAGTTGGACGATGCCAGCGCATGATAGCAGTCTCAGCAATTTCAACGGCACGCGCCTGACCATTGACCTTGGTTCCTCCGCACGCGGCTGGCTGCTCGCCGAAGTGGATGCGTGGCTCGGTCACCGCCTCACGCCCGACGTGCGTACGCGGTTGCGCGACGAGGTTCGTCGGCGCGTGTTGGCACCCTATCTGGACGTGGTGCGCAACGGCAACATCAACGGCAACTGGTGGATGCGCTGTGACAACAACTGGAATGCCGTCTGTTCCGCCGGTGTGGTTTGCTGTGCTCTGGCGTTGCTGGAGCCGCGCGAAGAACGCGCTTTGGTGCTGGCCGCCATGGAGTTCTCCAACCCCTTCTTCATCAGCGGTTTTACCGACGACGGCTATTGCAGCGAAGGCATGGGGTATTGGAACTACGGGTTCGGCCATTACGTGATGATGGGGCTTGCCGTGCGCGCGGCTACCGGTGGTCGGCTTGATATTTTCACCGACGAGAAGTTGCCGCGCATCGCCGCGTATGCCAAGGGTTATCAGATTCAGTCGGGCCGCTCACCTTGGTTCGCGGACGGTGGCGGTGCGCCGAGTCCCGGTGTCTGGGCGCTGCTCCGGCAGGTCTTCCCCGAGGCCGTGCCGACCGACGTCCCCATGCCCGCGCTGCTGAAGGGCGACCACGCCACCATCGGGCTGCGGGCTTTCGGACAGGAGCCGCCGTGGACCGCTGTCGAGGATCGCCTGCCGATCCGTACCTACTTCCAAGACGCGCAAGTCCTGATTACGCGCTCCGGTGGCGCGACCAACGAGGTGCCGTTCGGTGCGGCCGTCAAGGGCGGGCACAACGCCGAACATCACAACCACAACGACCTCGGCTCGTATGTCGTGGTACTCGACGGCGTCGAGATGCTGGGCGATCCCGGCGGTGAGATCTACACGCGCCGGACCTTCAGCCGCGAGCGGTATGTCAGCCCGATGCTGAACTCGTACGGCCACCCCGTGCCGGTGGTGGCGGGTCAACTCCAAGTGACCGGCCGACGCGCCGCCGCGCGTGTGCTGGAGACCGTATTCAGCGACACACGCGACCGCATCGAACTCGACATTGCGGCGGCATACGACGTGCCCGCGCTGACCGCGTTGAAACGAAGCTTCACGCATGACCGGACAGCGCGCGTGATCGAGATCAGCGACGAGGTTCGTTTCACGACGCCGCAGACATTCAGCGTGCCGCTCGTCACCTATCGCGATGTGACACGTAAAGACGACACCACGCTGCATTTCCACGACAAAAAGCGTTGTGTCGAGGTGAAGATCGCTACCGAGGGCGGAACTTGGAAGTTGGAAGACGAGCAACTTGAGAACCCCGGAAAAGCCTCGCCGCGCCGTCTGGCCGTGACCTTCACGGCCCCCGTCACCTCTGCCCGCGTACGTATCACCATCACCCCCGTAGTCGGATTCAAACCCTAGACGACGAATGAAAAAACGTGCGCCACTCAAACTCTCTTTTGACTACATGGACACTGCTGAGCGGCGTGTCCTCTCGCTCGAAGATGACGGTTTGTTTTGTCTGCCCGTCATCGGTTTTGACAATTACCGCAAGAAGTGGCAACAGGCCGCGCTTCATGTCCATGAAGAGTGTCTTGAGATAACCTTATGTCTGCGCGGCGACTTGGAGTTTGAGACCCGGAGCAAAACCTATCCGTTTAAGCCGGGGAGCATCTTTGTTTCGAGGCCGAAGGACGTCCACCGCTTGAAGTCCTATCCCAAAGGCATGAGCAAGTACTGGCTCCTGTTCCGCATTCCGGGGCCGGATTGCCGACTTCTCGAATTGCCGCAAAAGGAGGCCCGATCACTTGTTCATGATTTGACGCATCTCCCGAACCGTCTTTTCTCCGGGACCGATGAAGTCCAGCGTCTTTTCAAGAAACTGTTCCAGCAATACGACACGCTACCGGCCAAGACCCCGGATCGGTCGTTGCGTCTGCGGTCAACGGCCCTGACGCTTCTGCTGGCGATTGTGGACGCGGCGTCTTCCCCGCCGCGCGAACGCCCCGAGGTGCGGCTGGAGCGGATCATCGCGGAAATGCGCGCGCATCCCGAACGCTCGTATCCGATTGATGACCTTGCCGAAAAGGCCGCTCTCTCGCCGAACAGCCTTCTTACGCGCTTCAAACGTCTCACGGGGTCGCCGCCTCATGCGTTCCTGATCGCGCAACGCATTGCTCGCGCCAAGGAGATGCTGGCCGAAGATAAACCGATCTCCCTTATTGCAGATCAACTCGGCTTTTCATCCCCGCAACACTTTTCCAGCCTGTTCAAAGAGATCACCGGGCATACGCCTTCTAAATGGCGGATGTACAGAAAATCACCGAAGTGATATTTAATCCCTCGGCTTGCCTTTGTCGATTTATACTTGTACCCTAATTACGTCGTGTTCTGTTTGTAAACTCACAGCCGAAAGGAGACAGAAGATGAGGCGTCAAAAGCATCCGTTAAGTTTCATTACAATCGGACTCGCGAGCATTTGCACGATGCTGGCCGGAGGTGTCGTCGCATCGCTGCCGACACCGATGGCGTGGTTCACGATGGCCGAAGTCGAAGGGGCAGGAACCGTTATCGACGCATCCGGGAACGGGCGCAATCTCACCTTAGGGGCGAACGTGCAGATTGTCGACACCGAGCGGTACGGCAAGGCGCTCAAATTCAGCGGTACGACGGCTGACTGGGCGCGGTTCTCCTGCCCCGCAGTCACGAACACCACGATTTCGTTCTGGCTCAACCGCGATGCGCAGGACAGTTCAATCACCAATGCCTCCGGCACCGAGTTGAACACGATTCCCTATTTTCTCAACACCGGCTATTCGGGGTTCGGCATCAACTACGGAAGGAACACCGAAAACATATCGTTTATCAACCAAGCTAACAATCCGCAGAGTAATTTTTTGGCTTTCGATGTATTGGCCAGATTGGCTTGGCACCATGTGGCGATTATCGTTGAACACATAGGGACGGACACAGTGAGCGGTTTCGAGATCCTAAAGTGTACCTCCTGTCGCGACGGATATTTTTACAAAAGTATCGTCTGGACGAACAATGCGGCGATGCGGACAGGTACCCAGACCGCCACGATCGGTAACAGCGGTGCCGGCGGTAATCGCCCGATCTCTGGTCTGATGGCCGACATCCGTTTTTACGATCAGGCACTGACCCCCGCCCAAGTTGTGCAGGTTGCCTCAGAGGGCGGCGGTGCTGGCGCGCCCGAGCTGGTCATGCACTGGGCCTTCGACGAGATGACCGCGAATGAGGACGGCACATTCACGACGCCCGAGGCCACCGGTAGCGGTGCCACCATGACGTTGGGGGAGAACATGACGCTCGTCGACGACGGGGTCATCGGCAAGGCTCTGTGTTTCAGGGGCACGAGCGGTCTCGGCGGCAGGGCGACGTCGATCGATCGTCCGATCTACGAATATACGGCCACATGCTGGGTGCGGCGTTCGAGTCAGGCTCATCTGTACGACGCGTTGGTCGATAATCCCTATCCGCGTCTTTTTGACAGCTTCACCTCTTCGGGTGGTGGCGGTTACTGCATTTTTGAAGATCTCGTCGGCAACGGCAAGGGCTTTTCCCTAATGCCGGCCGGGGCGGGTACCACGTTTAAGGCCCGTACTTGGCACGCGCTCTCCGATGTCGATGTGTGGAGTCACTTGGCCATGGTGACGCGTTACATCACGGAGGGCGCTGACGCAGGCAAGGGCATCATCGATTTTTACGTGAACGGGGAGCCGGTCCATTCATACGATCTCCAGGCTGTGTTCAATCTGGTGCCAGTGCAGGCAGGCCGAACATTCTGGGTTGGTAATGCGAGTGGCGGGTACAACGCGAATCGCTATTTCTGCGGTGAGCTTGACGATTTTCGCATCTACGATGGTGCGCTATCGGCCAACGAGGTTAGGCGCATCTACCGTGGACTGGCGGCGATTTCCGCCGGACCGGATTTCACCGTCACCGGAGACTCGGCGGTTCTGGCCGGTACGGTCGGCAATCAAGCGGAAGGAACATTGCGCAAGGGGTATGCCGGTACGACGGCATGGTCGCTAGTCTCGGCACCTGAGGGCGGGGAGGGCGCTGCCATCCTCCAGCCGGAAGCCACGCTTACGTCTGTCACGTTGCCAGTCGCGGGTGAGTACGTCTTCCGCCTCACGATTTCCGACCTTGGTGCCTCGATGTCGGATGATGTCGCGGTGACCCGCGTCGTCGAGGATACCGCCAACACAGCGCCGACCGTTTCGCTGGCGGCGATGGCGGCGGTCACGCTGCCGGCGCCCTTGGAGCTTACGGCGACCGTCTCCGACGATGGCAGGCCGGCACCGGCGGCGCTCCGCACGCGCTGGACCAAAAAGTCAGGCCCCGGCGGCGTGTGGTTCGAGCCTGCTGACGCCGTGTCGACCAAGGCGTATTTCTCGGTCGGCGGCACGTATGTCCTCACCTGTTACGCGGATGACGGACAGGCGCAGACGGCCTCCGACGTGACGGTGACGGTGGCGGACGCTGCGGACGGTGACACGCTCACGAACGGCCTGACGCGTTGCTGGACGTTGGAGGGGCATGCCCTGCCGTTTGGTACAGATGCAGTGACGGGCACGCCGTTGAGCAGTGCACCGGACTATGTGACACGCGCCTATCTGCCGGGCAGGCTCGGAAACGGCATCCGCTGCATGGGCGCATACCTCTCTTACTTCAACACCGGACTATCCTTTGCGGAGACAAAGGATCCGGCCATGACCCAAAACTGGTGGCCCGTGGAGCAGTACCAGACGATCAGCGCGTGGATCAAGATCGACTCCACAGACACCAACGAGGTGTTGGGTGCAAACATCCTCATGCAGCCGTATACGCTCGGCATCCGCTACAACGAAACAGGTACGTCCGCGCAGACGGGCGGCTTCTGCATTCATCAGCAGGGTGCCCTTGATACGGGCGGGATTAACATCGGTTGGGCACGGTATTTCTATCCCGCGCCGACGGTGAGCCCTGTCGACCGTTGGATGCACATCTGCGCTGTCGTCGACCGTCGTGAAGGTCTCGACATGGAGATGTGGTATGACGGTGTCAAGCAGACGCGGCTGAACGCGGGTTCTGCTCGCGGTCGTGTAAACGGCAACAAAATCCTGCTTGGTGGACATGACAAGGCGGACGGAAACGACTACAACGGGTGCTGGACGAACTCCGTTTCCGGCGGGTTCTACAGCCGCACCTTCCCCGGCGTGATCGACGAGGTGCGCATCTGGACGCGCAAGTTGTCGGAGGGTGAAATCCGCTATCTGGCGGCGAACCCGGTGATCGACCCCAATCGTGCGCCGACGATTGACGTGCCGGATGTGCCGCCACGGATGGTCGAGAAGCGCGTTACGGCGGTGGCGGCGGCTGTGTTTGATGATGCATTGCCCACAGGTAGTGTGCTGACGTATGCGTGGAGTGTACTTTCGGACAATGCGTCCGATGCTGTCTTCGGCGACGCGTCGGCGCGCGAGACGACCTTCACCGCGTACGCGGCCGGTACATACAAGCTCCAGCTTGTTGTTTCGGACGGCGAGCGGACAACCTATTCGCGGATCTGCACTGTGGATGTGTCTACAGCGGGAACCCTGATCCGCATCCGGTAAACACGAAGGATGGAGAGGAGTCAGAAGTGAAAATCGTGAAAAGATACGCAAACACGATCGCATTCTTTATGGTGGCGGGACTGATGTGTGGCTGCGCTGTGTGCGAGAAGACGGCGCAACCAGCGATAGGCCCGGCGGCGCCGCTCGTGTTCACGGGTGATGTGCGCGGCGGGGCGCTCATCGAAGCGCCCGGTGGTGCCGAGCAGACGTTCGAGTGCTGGTTCATGGCGCTCGGTATGGGTCAAGGCGACAAACCCTATGACCGTATCGTGCAGACGCCGGACTGGTACCTTCACACGATCGCGAGCGAAGACGAGGTGAGCGCGTTGACCTTCGGTTACACAGGTGCCGACGGGAAGGTACAGGGTTTCGGCAATCTCGGTGGCGCTGAGGGCGTCTATTTCGGCAAGTGGCAGCATGTCGCCGTCACGTACGCGCCCGAGGGGTTCCGCGTCTACCTGAACGGTACGCTGATTTCCGGTGCCAAGGCACTTGCGCGCGCGCTTCCCGAGTCGCTCAAAGGCGGCCTTGCGTGTCTCGGTAACAGTTCCTTTGGCGCACAGCGTGCATTTAAGGGCAAGATCGCGGGTGCGCGCCTTCTTGATCGTGCGCTGTCTGCCGCCGAGGTCGCCGCGCGTGCGACGATCAATCCCGACGGTAAGCCCATTGAGGTGCCGCCGAGCGCGGCAGCGACCGAGGCCGACCGGATTCCGGTCGTTGACATCTCGACCGACGCGTCGCGCCAAGTGATCATAGCCGAAGGAGCGAAAGACCGCTACGAAGGCCATCCGACGACACTCCTTGCAGATGACGGGCGGACGATGTTCTGCGTCTGGACGACAGGACACGGCGGCCCGTGCGGACAGATGGCGCGTTCGGACGATGGCGGCTTGACGTGGACGCGGCTCGATGCGACACTTCCCGAGGTCTACGGGCGTACCCACCAGAACTGTCCCGTGCTGCAAAAAGCGAAGGGGCCGGACGGCAAAATGCGGTATTTCATCTATAGTGCTAAGGCTAGGGAAGGGCGCGGCCTCGGCATCCTCATGAGTGAGGATCTCGGTAAAAGCTGGCGGGAAATGCCCTTTCAGGCGCATCTTTCCGCAGGCATGCCGCCGACGGGCTTCATGGTGCTTAAGGACGGCACCTGTGCCCTGTTCGGGCAGATCTTCAAGTCGCGTGCGAAGGCCAAGGACCGCCCCACCGACGACCAAGCGGTGTGGATGTCTGTCTCGCAGGACGGCGGTATCACTTGGGGGCCGTCGCGCATTGTCGCGGAAGCCGACCGGCGCAACCTCTGCGAGCCGTGCTGCCTGCGTTCGCCGGACGGCAATACGCTTGTCTTGCTCATGCGTGAGAACCGTCACCGCGGGCGTAGCATGATGTGCTTCTCGCGGGACGAAGGCCAGACGTGGACAACGCCGCTCGACACGCCGTGGGCGCTGACCGGTGATCGCCACGAAGGCGTGCTGCTGCCGGACGGACGCTATGTGATTGCGTTTCGCGACCGGGCGATTGGCTCGGAGACGTACGGCCAGTTCATGGCGTGGGTCGGCACATGGGAGGATATCGTGCATGCCCGTCCCGGTCAGTACCGTATCCACCTGCTGCGTCACTACGGTCGCGGTGGCGTCTATCCGAGTGGCGACGGCGACACCGGTTATCCGGGGGTGGAACTGTTGCCGGATGGCACGCTGGTCTGTACCACCTACACGCGCCATTTCCCCGACGACCGCCAGAGTTCAGTGGTCCTCACGCGTTTCAAGATCGAAGAGATCGATAACCTTTACAGGAAAGCCAAATGAACAAAACCTTCTTTCTGGGAGTGGCGGCGAGTGTCGCATTGAGCGGGAGTGCGCTCTGCGGCGAAGCACTGCGTCCGCCTGCTATGCACGTGCTGCCTGATGGTGCGATTCAAGCGCGGGCGTGGCTCCGGCATCAGCTCGAACTGCAACGCGACGGCCTAACGGGACATGCGGAGGAGCTTTACGATGACATCGGCAACAGCGACTGGCTGACCGGCGCAGGACGGGGCGGCCAGTACGCCTGGGAGCGCGGCCCCTATTACGCGAAGGGGCTTGTGGCACTGGCACTGGCGCTGGACGACGC
>JAKJHA010000090.1 GCA_022704125.1 Verrucomicrobiota bacterium
ATTTCACGAGCCCCGCCACATCCGCGACCGCCACTTCCGCCTGATCCGTCAATCGCTTCCTCAGCGCAGGAAACGCGACCATCGCATCTTTGATAAGGCTCAGCAACTCGTCCTTGGACAGTCGCCCCAGATAAACATCTACCGCGTCTTTTTTCTCTGCCCGTCGTGGCGGAGGCGCGACCTCATCCACATCGTCGTCCTCAAAGTCATCAAAGTCCGCAAGCTCTTCCAGGCGCTCGTCATCGGCCTCTGCGACGGGTACGCTTTTCTTCGCTTTCACCGCCTCAAGATAGACCAATATCGTAGCGACCGCGTGCTTACATGCTGTACCATAGGGACAGGTGCAGACCGAGTCCGGCTCGCCTTTCCGCGGCAGGCTGACGACGGTCGCGTACTGCTCACTACCGTTGACCCAGGCAAGCAACCGACCATCCGCCGTCACACACAGATCCTCGACATTCCCGCGATACGACTTCCCTCGCGCGACCACCCGCGATCCGGCCCAGGCGTTCAGATCCTCCCAGGTGAGATCCTCAAATTTGATGTCTGACATAACCTTCTCGGCCAAGTTGCAGCTGATTTCGATGCCGATCCCGATAACGATAGCGATCCCGAAAAACTCCTAAATCCTAACTCCTAAATTCTCCCTGCCTAGCGTTCGCGCGCAAGTGCGCTGAGCGCTTCGTGGCTGCTGTCGCTGCAGGGACGCAGGATATAGGTGTAGTCAAACGGCTGGGCGCGCAGGATGTATTTCTCCAGCGGGATCGGGCCACAGCTTGCGCCACCCAGGCCGGTCTGGCCGACATCCAGCGCCAGGCAAACCTCGGAACGCGGACGTAACGGGTTGTAGATGCGCTCCATGCCGTTGCGGTGACGCGCGCCTTCGAGATCCTCGGAGGTGTAGTGCAGCGCGGTCACGAAGAACGGCTTGGGGAAGGTGATGTGCACACCGCGACCGGAACGGTCGGTGAATGCCACCCAGCGCACGTCGCTCTTGCCGCCGCACTCTTGCGGCCGCACGTACGGCACGTACTGCTCGGTGACAGTCGAGGTGTAGAAGCCGATGTCACTGCCGGAGTTGCGGTCCACGTAGTTCTCCCACGGGCCGCGACCGTAATACGCCATCTGCTCCAGTGCGCCGTCCAACATCAGCCGCACGCCCATGCGCGGCAGCACCGGCAGCTTGCCGGCAGGGGTGACGGTGTTGCGCACGCGGATCGTGCCGTCGCCGCTTACGCGGTATTCAGCGACGTGCGTAAAGCGTCCGCTCTTAAAGCCGCACGCTTCGACGGTCGCCGTGACGGTCACCGTGCTGTCGTCCTGACGCGTCACGACAAGCGGGCGCACATGGTAGCCCATCTGGGTCAGGCCGGATTCAAAATAATCGTTGCGCAACCAGCGCCCCCACTGGTTGTCGTTGTCCACGAAGGCGCGGAAGGTGTTGAGGCGCGGACCGCGCACAACGCCTGCGGCGTCTTCGAGGATCGTCTTTCCGTTGTAGACCAGACGCGAGAGCGTGCCCGAGGCGCGGCTGAAGACCGCTTCAAAGCGGCGGCCGCGCAGCGTGACGCATGCGTCGTCGAAGGTCAGCTTCAGCGCCGGGATTTTAGCGGGCTTGGACGCAGCGACGGGGGTGGCAGCCGGCTTGAACGCCAGTTGACTGGCCGCGATCTCATGACCCTTCTCGGCCCACAGCGTCGACTCGCGCAGATGGAAGCTCACGCGATAGAGATATTCCGCGCCCGGCAGGGGTTGGATCGCCGGCACCGGCACTTCTACGTTCTGGCGCGTAAGCGGTGCGATGCTCAGTGCGCCCAGCGAACCGCTTGCAATCTCTTTGCCGTCACAGGCTAGCGACCAGCGTGCGTCGAAGTCGGCGGCATCGGTGAAGGCGAAGCGGTTCCACACTTCGACGCTGCCGGTTGCCGCGTTCTCAGCCGAGACCACCAAATTCTGGTGGACGCGCTTGACCTCGATCAGCTTGGGCGTCACTTGGCGATCCGGGGTGATCACGCCGTTGCAGACAAAGTTCCCGTCGTTGGGCTTGTCGTCAAAATCGCCGCCGTACGCCAGATAGCGCTCGCGTGTGCCGTCAGGGAGTACGCGGTCGGTGTACTTCCAGATCGCCTGGTCGATCCAGTCCCAGATGCAGCCGCCCGAGAGCGATTCACTGGAGTAGAAGGCTTCCCAATACTCCTTGAAGTTGCCCAGCGCGTTGCCCATCGAGTGCGCGTACTCGCACAGGAAGAAGGGCTTGGCCGTGTTCTTGCCGCGCTCGTACAGCCAGTCGACGGTCGGGTACATGTGGCTATCGACATCCACGATCTCGTTGGCACGCTCGTAGTGTACCGGGCGCGTGGGATCCAGCGCCTTGACGGCGTCGTAGGCCACCTTGAAGTTTTTGCCGGGGCCGGCCTCATTGCCGAGCGACCACATGAAGATCGAGGGGTGGTTTTTGTAGTTCTCAACGTGGTTGACGTTGCGCTCGACGTGCGCCTTCTCCCACGATTCCACATGGCTCAGCGACTCTTTTTCGTAGCCCATACCGTGCGACTCGACATTCGCCTCGCCGACCACGTAGATACCGTAGCGGTCACAAAGCTGGTACCAGTAGTAGTGGCAGGGGTAGTGCGCCGTGCGGACTGTGTTGATGTTGTTCTGCTTGAACATCAGGATGTCTTTGAGCATCTCTTCGCGCGATATCGTGCGCCCGTTCTCCGGGGTGGTCTCGTGACGGTTGACGCCCTTGAACTTGATGGCCTTGCCGTTGAAGAGGAGCTTGCCGTCGCGGATGTCGACGCGGCGGAAGCCGACCTTGCAGGTACGCACGTCCTGCGAGCCATCATCGGCATCAAGGACGAGCACCAGCGTGTAAAGGTAGGGGTCTTCCGCCGACCACAAGCGCGGTGTCAACTTCTGGTCATTCGATGTTCCGCAACTTGCAACGACATCGGCACCATCGGCTGTTAGTGCTAACTTCATCGCGGGCAGTGTGGCGATACGATTAAAGGCAGCATCAAAGAGTGTGCCTGTCACGGTCGCGGTCGTGGCCTTGCCTTTCAATGCACGTGCCTTGGCAGTAAGATGCAACGTGGCACTCTTGAAATCTTCAAAGAGCAGAGTCGTGACGTGGAAATCGCGCAGCTCAGATGGCGGCGGTGAAAAGAGCGAGACATCGCGATAGATGCCGCTAAAGCGGAACATGTCCTGATCCTCAAGGTAGGAGCCGTCCGACCAGCGGTAAACCTCCACGGCCAGCGTGTTTTCGCCCTCCTTGAGGTATTTTGTCAGGTTGAACTCAGCGGGTAGCTTGCTGTCTTCACTGTAGCCGACATACGTGCCGTTGACCCAGAGGTAAAAGGCGGAGTAGACGCCATCGAAACGGATGAAGACCGGACGCCCCTGCCAGGCGTCCGGCACCGTGAAGCGCCTGAGGTAGGAGCTGACCGGATTGTACTCGGTGCCGATCAGCGGCGGTTTGCGCTGGTGCGGGTAGCGGATGTTGGTGTAGATCGGGATGCCATAGCCACGCATTTCCACGCAACTCGGCACATCAATCGTGAACCAGCGGGAGGCATCAAAGCCGGGCTTATGGAAATCGGCCGGACGGTCATCCGGACTGCCGCTCCAGTAATAGGTCCAATCGCCGTTCAACATGATGCGGTAGGGCGTGGCCGGATCCTCGACGGTCAAGGCGTCGGCGGCCTTGGCCAGCGGGAAGCTGGCGGCGCGGGCCGGCTCGCGGTTAACGGCATTGACTTGCTCATTTTCCCATTCGCGGGCGGCATGGGCGCTCAGGCAGAGCGCGGCAACCGCAACACATAGCCATTCTTTGTTCAACGCAGAGACGCGGAGACGCAGAGATTTTTTACGGGGTGACGGCGTGACCGCCGCCGGGCAAGTGACACTTGCCCCTCCCAATGCTTCGCAATGAAACCCAGTCACATTCATGTCAAACCATCCTTTACTTTCATACAGAGGCTTTTGCAAAACCCCTCTGCTTGCGAGGTGTGGCACGGGCATCCTGCCCGTGTTTCATGGGCGGGACGCCCATGCCACGAGAGATTTTGCAAGAGCCTTACACATTATTTGCGGTCGATCAGTGCCTTCATCTCCGGCGTGATCTCGAGAATTTCAAAGTCCTTGAACCACATCTCGACGTTGGCGCTGCCGTGAAGCTGCAAGCCCACCTTGCCGCTCTTTTCGCAGAGCGGGTCGATGATGTCGATGGTGCGCTGGCCGTTTAAAATCTCGACAATGCGGTCGCCATAAGCCACCGTGCAGGTGGTGTTCCACCCCTCTTTATTACGGACTTTGAGGATAAATTCATCGTTCTGCGCGACCCAGCCGCGTCCCGGTGTCTTGTCGCCGGCCGTATGCCACAGCGCTGAATCCTTGGCACCGCCCGCGATTTCATTCTGGAAGCCCTTAAGCAGCCACGGCGTATTGACCTCTTCCGCGCGGAAATAAAGTGCGCTGTTGCCGCCGAAGAGCTGGTAGCTCACCCGCACGATGAAATCGCTGTACACTTTGTCCGAAACCACCAGCCCGTCGCGCTTCTCGTTCGCGCGGTGCTTGCCGACCAGCACGCCGTCATCGCGGAACGACCAGTCGTCCGGCAGCACAAAGCGCGCGTGCTGCAACTTGTACGCGCCATCCGCGCCCTTGGCGAAGAACGGCGTCCACTGGCTGGTGCCCAGTTCTTTGATGCGGATATTGCGCCAGCGCGCGCAGACCTTGCCGTCAGGCTCCTTGACCGCGTGTACTTGCAGACCGATGAAGCCGGAGAAGCTTTCGCTGTCGAAGAAATTCACAACCGGCACGCCATTCAGCCAGGTGCGGATCGACGGCCCGACGCACTGGATCTCAAGGTTGTTCCAGTCGCCCCGCTTGTAGGCGGCGGCCGAACGCGCGATCACGTCGGGCTCGGTATTGTCCAGCCAGGTGCGCCCGAACTTGAAGCCGCGCCGGCCTTCATCGTAGATGCGCGCGGTCACATTGGGGTCGCCCGCGATTTCGGCCTGATAGCCGAAGACCGACTCTGTTTTGTCTGCATGCTGACGCGCGGCGGAACGGAACTGCACACCCGAGTTGCCGCTTTCCAGCTTAAACTCAAGCCGCAGGATAAAATCGCCGTACGACCGTTTCGTGCAGAGGAAGGTGTTGCGGCCCGCATCATTGACCCGCCCGGCGATCGTGCCATCCTCCACCGCATAGGTGGATTGTCCGCCGCGACGCTCCCAGCCCTCCAGCGTCTTGCCGTCGAACAACGATACAAAACCCTCTTCCGCGCCCAGTGCAACCATGCCTGCCAGCGCCAATCCTCCAGCTATCCATGCTTTCATCTTGTCTCCTCCGACTCTTCCTATCGTGCTTTTCTCTCAATGCGCCAGAGCGGCGCCGTCGCTCCGGCGCATGCTCTGGCGATCTGTTTTGGATTATACCCGCAGCTTGAAGCCGTCACGCTGCGCGGAGGCGAGCCAACGATTGGCCTCCGCATGATTCGTGAAGCGCGCGCGGCGTGCGTCCCACTTCAGTTCCGTGCCTGGGAAGCGCAGCGCAATGCACCCCAGCAGCAACACCTGCGTCATGGGTGCCGAATACTCGAAGTTGCTACCCGGCTTCTTCAGGTCGCCAGCCTTGCACGCCTCGACCCACTGTCCGTAGTGGTTGCAACCCTGCGTCTTCTTCAGCTCCTCGCGCCAGACGCGTTCGGCGTCTTTGACCGCCGGGCTGTAAGCCTCCTTGCCCAGCGCGATCGGCATCGGCGGCGACGCATGGGAACCGCCCATGGCCGTCATCTTCGAGCCGACAATCAGGCAGCCGTTGGTGCCCAGCTTGAGCTGCGGATGGGCGTTCTCGGGGCGCTCCGGCAGCTTTTTGCCGTCGTACCAAACGACCTTGATGCCCTTGGGACAAACCGGCGTGGCCGGGAAGGTCAACTCAATGATCGACCACTCAGGATACGCGATACCGGCCGGAGTCGAGGCTTCGGCCTTGATCGATGTCGGCATGCCGAGCTGCAGAATCCAGAAGGCCGGGTCCATGTTGTGGCAGGCCATGTCGCCGATAGCGCCGCAGCCGAAATCCCACCAGCCGCGCCACTTGAAGGGCGCGTACGCGCCGGAGAAGGGCCGCATCTCCGCCGGACCGATCCAGCACTCCCAGTCAAATCCTTCCGGCGTCTGCTCGGGTGCGGGCGGTTGTGTCATGCCCTGCGGCCAGATCGGGCGGTCCGACCATGTATGCACCTGTTCGATCTCGCCGAACGCGCCCGCGTCCATCATCTTCTTCCAAAGAATCAGCCCGGCGCCCGCATGGCCTTGGTTGCCCATCTGCGTGACGACCTTGTATTTGCGTGCGGCATCGAGCAGCAACTGGCACTCTTCATAGGTGCGCGCCAGCGGCTTCTGGACATAGACATGCTTGCCGCGCCGCATGGCGTCCAGCGCGATGCAGGCGTGCGTGTGGTCCGGCGTCGAGATAACCACGCCGTCGATCTCTTTTTCCAGCCGGTCGAGCATCTTGCGGTAGTCGGTGAATTTCGGCACGTCGGGATATTTCTTGTAGGCGCCTTCCGCCCGTTTGGGGTCGGTGTCGCACAGGCCAACCACGATGCCGCCGGAGCCCGTTGTGCTGTTGAGGTCGCCGCCGCCCATGCCGCCGCAACCGACTTTGGCAAAACGGAACTGGCCGCTCGGCGGTGCGGAGACCGCTTGACCAAGCACGCGTGAAGCCGGGATCATAAATCCGGCTGCCGCGCTGGCGCTGAGAAAATGACGACGTGAAACACGATGCTGACGGTTCATACCCTGTGTCCTTCCTTATCTGTTAGAGGCTCTTGCAAAACCCCTCGTGGCATGGGCGTCCCGCCCATGAACACGGGCAAGATGCCCGTGCCACATCTGCAAGAGCCTCATGTTAGTCTGTTTCCGTTTCCAATGATTTCGACAATCTCGGCCCACGAAGCCGAGCGCCGCATGTTTGCCGTCGGCGCGTAGCGGCTGTTCCATGGACGATCATAGATGATCACCAAACAGTCACGACGCGGGACGAGTAAATCCAGTGCAGTCGGCGAATCTTCAATCGCCACATCAAAATGTTGCGCCGCAAAGGCGTCGAGGTCCAGTGTTCGCGGCACCGTGTCGGCGGCACGATGCATGTCGGCACGACCGTATTTATCAACGTGCAACAGCCCCAAATGCGACAGCCCGTATTTACGCAGCCAATCGGATGACCCCCGGTGGCTGGCCGCCGGACGCCCCGTGACAACCACCAGCTCGCAACCGCGCGATTCCAGCGCGCGCACGCCCTCCAGGCTACCGGGCGCAGGCGTCAGGTCTGCGAGAAAATCATCGCGGTGAGCATGCTCCATCAACGCCGCGATCTCCGCATCCGACAATGAAAACGCATGCTGCAGGTTGAAACTGGAAATGGCCTCATACGGCACCTGCCGACCGAACAGCTCACGTGCCAAATCTGACATGTGCCGTGCGGTCTCGCACAGCACGTCATCAAAGTCAATGTAAACCCGCATGGTGGTACAATATCACAATCACGTTCCGGCGCAAAGCGTTTGGCATGGCGCGGGTTTTTTATCCACAGATTTGCACAGATTTTGGGGGGCATGGCACGAGGGATTTTATCGCACGAAGAGCTAAACAAACGGGGCTCTTGCAAAACCCC
The DNA here is from genome assembly GCA_022704125.1 of Verrucomicrobiota bacterium. Classification (GTDB taxonomy): domain Bacteria; phylum Verrucomicrobiota; class Kiritimatiellia; order RFP12; family UBA1067; genus DUPH01. The sequence continues at coordinate 7,687 of JAKJHA010000090.1, forward strand.
TTGTGGCATGGGCGTCCCGCCCATGAAACACGGGCAAGATGCCCGTGCCACACCCTGAAGCAGGCAGTTGAACTTTCAAAACGCTTTTTGGTTTCAGGTTTCATTGCTCGCCAAAATCTTGGGAATCATCCCGCAAAGGCTGTCGCTCTATCAAAAATGCCTTGAATCGCGCGCGAACATCAGATGCCACCGCCTGGTCTTGGGCATAGACCGAAAACGCATTGATGACATCCGAATCCGGTGTGTGGCGGATAAGTCCGTCAAATATGACGAGTATCAAATCTTTGGGACAGTCGTTCTCCTGTTCCCATTTCGTAGCTTTGCGCAGCGCGTTGATTTCCGCGTCCAAGATCTTCAGGCCGAATGGCTTGAAATCGGACGGCGGCATCATGGCCGCGAGGGCTCGTGTAACTGCGGTTTTCTCCGGTAACATCGGGTGGCTGGCGGGCATCGCTTGCGGCAACGCCCAGAACCACTCCATCAGTTGGGCCCGGTTTTCCACGGAATTCGTCGCGGACAACTCACGGATTCGTTTCACCGTTGCCGAGGACATCCCCGTGCGCCTCATAAATTCCTGTTCCCTTTTCATCTGTTCTTGCGCTCTTGCCCTAATCGTCGAGGCTGAGGGCGCGGGCGGACGGGGTTCCCGAGGAATGTCAGCGAGGATTTCGTCGCGCAGCGGTTTGTTTTCGATGATCTCATCAACCAGACGGAGATAAAGGCTGAAGTCACTGGATCTGTCGCTACTGTCGTACGCGTGCTTTAACTCTCTTCTTATGTCCCTTAACAGACCTTCGCGGACACCACGGACACCGCCTTCGTACTGATGCTTTTTGGTGTTCCGCAAGTTTTCCTCGTAGAGCGGTTTATAGAAAGCATA
>JAKJHA010000091.1 GCA_022704125.1 Verrucomicrobiota bacterium
CGTCGGTGTCAGAGAGACCGTCGGACGGGTCGAGCGGGTCGAACTCCGGCATGTTCCAGAACTCCCAGCCATCGTTCAGCCCGTCGCCGTCGGTGTCGGGGTTGAGCGGGTCGGTGCCGGCATCCACCTCGTCGCCGTCCTCAAGATCGTCGCCGTCAGTGTCATCATCAAACGGGTCGGTGCCGAGGGCAAGCTCCCCGCTGTCGTTCAGCCTGTCGTCGTCGGTATCGGGATCGAGCGGGTCGGTGCCGATCCCGAAGCGGTATTCCAGCGCGAGGCCGTCCGCGACGGACGCTGTTTCGCGTGAAAACTGGAGCGCCTGCGGGAACGTCCGCGCCCCCAGCGTGGCCGAGCGTCCGTCGCCATAGCCGCTGGCGTTCCGGTAGAACACGCGGAAGCGGTTCGAAACGCCCTCCTCGAAGACAAACTGGAACGAGACGAGGTTGTTCGTGGTCGCGCCGCCGGAACGGAAGCCCGCGTTTTTGTATTCGATGACGCAGTGGCGGTGGCCGTTTGTCGTGACATCCGCCAGCGTGACGGCGGAACCGAGGTCTGCGGGGTAGAGGCACAGGTCGTCCCAGAACCCGGCGGCGAGCAGGCCGCAGCCGGGCGGCATGTACGCATCGCCCATGTCGCCATTGAAGCGCCGCCCGGTGCCGATCGTCCCGGCCCTCGGGAAAAACCCGGCGATCCCGTTGGCGTTGGCCGACAGGTTGGTCAGGACCCGCCCCCCGAAGAAGAGCGGAAACGGGAGCGGCTCCTCCACGCAGCCATCGTTCATGTTGGGCGCGAACCGCGCGGTCAGGTCCGTCCCGCCCGACACGTCGAACCACCGGAAGGCCGTCGCCGCGACCGACGGCGGGCCGTATTCCTCCCCGTCCGTGAGGCCGTCGTCGTCGCTGTCGCTGTCGCGCGGATCCGTCCCCAGCGCGGCCTCCAGGGCGTTCGAAAGCCCGTCGCCGTCGGGGTCGGCGTCGGGGCCGTCGCTCCCGTCGCGCGGATCCAGCCCCAGCGCGATCTCCGCGCCGTCGGGACACCCGTCGTTGTCCGTGTCGGCGTCGTCCGGGTCGGTGAGGTAGACCCATGTCTCCATCGCGTCGGAAAGGCCGTCGCCGTCCGCGTCGATGAGCGGGGCGGCGCGGAAAAACGCGGAGGCGGACACCTCCGCATTGAACCGTGTGGCGACGTTTGTGTAGGCCACGCCGGAGACATAAAGGGAGTCGGCCGTGTTCGTGACGGCCGGCCCCTCGGGGCCCTCCGCCCGCACGGGAGGGGGGAGCAGGTTCAAGGGAATCGAGTTGGATGCGGAGCCCCCGGACGGCTCGACCGGGATCTGCGCCAGCGGATGCCACGCGGTGCCGCCCGCCGCGTTCGTCGCGTCGAGGCGCGGCGCGCAGAGGATGTCCAGCCGGTTCCCCGGCAGCGGATGGCCGTCCGGCCACGCCAGGGCGATCTGCACGGCATTGGAGTCCACCCGGATGCCCGTGAACCGCAGCCCGTTTGTTCCGCCCGTCCCACCTCCGCCCGGCGGGTTCCAGAAGCTCTGCCGCGCCTCCGCATAGGCGCCGAGGTTGGCCGCGTCGACAAAATGCCATTCCATGTCGACATGCGACGGCAGCAGCAGCAGGCGCGTGAAGTCCAGCGCGGACTGGGAGACGCCGTTCGTCGGCGCGTCCGGCACGCCGTGCAGCTCCGCGATCCAGTCCGGGGTGTAGCCCGCGCCGAGCAGCGGCGGCAGCGTGTCGAACAGGGAGCCGCCCGCGTTGTAAAAGCCGATGACGCCGCTCGCGTCGTCCGTGCGCAGCGTGACGGGGAAAATCTCGACCCCGCCGAAATTCGTCGCCGTGAGCCCCCCCAGGAACCCCGCGCCGAATCCGTTCGTGGCGGCCGCCGTCCGGTCGACCGCCCCGCCCCACACCGTGAGGACGCGGTTCGTCACGGGGAAGAACACCCCGATGCCCGACGCCTGCTCCCGTTCGTACGCCAGCGCCAGGTCCGTCACGTTTTGCGGCTCGCCCGCAAACTCCGGAGGGGGGAAGCCCTCCGCCGCCTGCGCGAGCGCCGTCAGCACGAAACAGAGACGCAGGACGGCAGGCATTTTCGCTTTTGTGCTTTTCTTGCTCGTGTCTAGATCACCCGTTGCCTCAATTGCCTTGTCACGACAACATGTTATCACACCGCGAAAACGCTTCGCAATCCCCGATTGTCTCATGTCAAACTACGTCCCAACAACCATCACTAAACCGGCCACAAATAGCAGTGCACTTCTTGATAACGCATCTGTTTTTCATGAAGTTTCATGTGTTTCATGGTTCCACTTGAATGTTGAACGCTATGGTCGTTGCCCAGCGGTGTTGCAAGCAAGCAGCAACATAAATTGTGGCCGGGTCAGTAACTTTCGCCTGTCGTTTCAGCGTCGGGTATTATATGCTGAGGTAATCGGATAGAGGAGAACGTAGATGATCAAACTCACCTTTTTCGGCGCCGCGCAAACCACGACCGGATCCATGCACTTGGTCGAAGCGAACGGAATGAAGATCCTGCTCGACTGTGGGTTGTTTCAAGGCAGGCGCAAAGAGGCCTTCGAACGCAACCGCAACATGCAGATCACCCCCGCCACAATTGACGCCGTGGTGCTCTCGCACGCGCATATCGACCACAGCGGCAACCTGCCGACCCTCGCCCGCAACGGCTTTCGCGGCAAGGTCTACTGTACCCCGGCCACGCGCGACCTGTGTGAGATCATGCTGCGTGACTCGGCCTATCTGCAGGCGCGCGACCTCGAATACATCAACAAGAAGCGCGCACAGCAGGGCAAGAACCTCTTTGAACCGCTCTATGAGCAGCAGGATGTCGACACGATCATGCGTCGCTTCAAGCCCGAACCGCTCAAGCGCCTAGTCGATCTCGGCAACGGCGTCTCGCTGGTCTTTCACAATGCGGGGCACATTTTGGGGTCGGTCCTGACTCAGCTTGATGTGAAGGACTCCTCGGGCCACTCTCGCCGCCTGCTTTTTACCGGCGACCTGGGACAACCCAACCAGCCGATTCTGCGTGATTACGATATGCCGCAGGGTGCCGACATCCTGCTGATCGAAAGCACCTACGCTGATCGTGACCATCCCTCTGCCGATGATGTCAAGGGACGTCTCAAGGGGTTTATCGAGGATATCCACCAGTTGAAATCGCGGCTCATCATTCCGGCCTTCAGTGTCGGTCGCACCCAGAACATCCTCTACACCCTGAACCGTCTGACCGAAGAGGGCCGCATGCCCCCCACGCCGGTGTATGTCGACAGTCCGCTCTCGCTCAAGGCGACCCAAGTCTACACCAAGCACCGGGAGTGCTATGACGAAGAGGCCTCGGACATTCTGCGCCAAGGGATTGACCCCATGAAGTTCCCCGGTCTGCGATTCATCGAGACGCCTGACCAGTCGAAAGCGCTGAATGACCTGCCCGGGCCGCTGATCATCATTGCCGCCTCAGGGATGTGCGAGGGCGGGCGCGTGCTCCACCATCTGCAACGCGCGGTGGGCGATCCGCGCAACATCATTTTGATCGTCGGTTTCCAAGCCGAACACACGTTGGGACGCCGCATTGTGGAACGCCAGTCGCCCCTCAAGATTCTGGGCGACGAGTTTGAACTGAACGCGCGCGTCCACACGATCAACGCCCTCTCGGCACATGCCGACCGCACGGCGTTGATGCGCTGGTTCGACGGCATCAAGGGAACGCGCCTGAGCCGTGTCTTCGCGGTTCACGGCGAACCCGAAAAGGTGGCCGCTATGACTGAACTGGTCAAGCAGCACGGCGTGGAGAACGTTGTCGCGCCGGTGCCGGGGCAGATATTCAAAAATGTCTGACGGCAATAGACAGGAGAGGGTCTTGCAAAACCCCTTGCCTACAGGTGTGGCACGGGCATCTTGCCCGTGTTTCATGGGCGGGACGCCCATGCCACGAGGAGGTTTGCAAGAGCTTCAGGAAATAAAACGTTTTCGCGGACTTGGCATCTGTCTGGCGGCCGCCGCCTTCGGTGCCGTCACGCTGGCGTCGCAGACGTTGTTGCTGCGGCGCTTCCTGTGGCGTTTCGAATCCACCGAACTGGGTGTCGCGCTTTTTTTCTCCTCATGGCTACTCGGTGGTGGTCTGGGCGCGGCAGTCGCCGCCACGCCGCCGGGCCGCCGACTCGTTCGTCTGCTGGCCCGTTACGTATGGTTGCCGCCTCTGGTCTGCGCGCTTCTCTACTTCGCGCACTATGCCGTCATCGGCAACCTGCGCGCTTGGATGGGGCTGCCCGCCTATCACGCCTTCCCGCTGCTCCATCTGGCGATCGGCTGTCTGCTGGCCAATCTCCCATTCTGCTTCGCGATCGGCTGGGGCGTGCCCGCGTTCTGCCTGGCCCTCGAAAACCAAGGGCTTCCGGCCGGACGCGCCTTCGCCGCCGAAGCCTTGGGCTCGGCGCTCTGCGGAGCACTCGTGACGGCACTGTTGGCCGTCGGCATTGCGCCGGACCCGCGCGACGTAGCCGAGTGGTATCGCTTCTTTCCGCAAACCGACACCGCGCCGGGCCGCTTTGAAACCGGCGGCGGCACCACGCTCTACGGCACGCACGGCGACTCTTTCTACGCTCTCACTGCGGGTGGCGTCAGCGAACTGCTGCCGGAAGGCGACCGCGCCGTTGAACAGGCCGTGCTTGCGCTCTCGCAGCGTCCTTATGCGACCAACGCCCTGCTGATCGGACAGGTGCAACTCGCCACGGCCCGCGCCTTGGAATCGCTGCGGCCTGACCTTGCCATCACATGGTGCCCCCCAGACGCACGCTACGGAACGTTGCTGCTCAACGCAGTCACCGCCGCCGGCGCCCGCACCAACATCCGGGCACCGGGCGTCCAGCCCCGCCGGTTCTTGGCCGAGCAACCGGAGAACAGCTTCGATCTCGTCTTAGTGCAACCGCCCCCCTCGACATCGCTTGGCGGTGCGGCCTGGCACGATCCGGCATTCATCCGCGCCGTGAGGCGCGTCACGCAGCGTACCGGCGTCGCACTGTTCGCGTTGCCGTGTGACGTCGCGCACGTGACACCAGAACGCGCCGCCCTGCTGGATGCGTTCGTCCGTCCGATCCGTCAGGTCTGGCCCGAAAGCGGCGTGCTGGTGCCCGGTGCTGGCGGCTGGTGGATCGCCGCGCAGATTCCGGGACTGGCCTACGGAGCGGATGCCGCGCCCGCCCGTTTTGCCCTGCTGAAAAAGAGTGCGCGATTCCCAACTGAAGCGGTCGCTCTGCTCTACGACGCACCGCGCGCGGCGCGATTGGCCGAAGCTTGCCCCGCACTGGATCCGGTGCAACGCATCCTGAATCTGGAAGGGTTTCGCGTCGAGCGTGTGCTGGCATTGGGACTGGCCGACGCCATGCGCACCGAGTATCCGGCCTCGACACCTGCCGCCACGCTCGTCTGGTTGACCGGCCATGGAGGGAATAGGGGAGGCCGACTGCTTGGCCTGTTGCTCGTGATGCTGTGGGCCGCTCCGGTTGCACTGGGCAATGACCGTCATGCGTCGCGCCGCTTGTGGACAGCGTGGCTGGCCGGTTGCGGTGCATTTGGACTCGTCATGTCATTAGCGATAAACTATCAACTCCACGCACGTTTCGGTGCGCTCTATGCGCTGGCCGGTGCGGGTAGCGCGCTCTATCTGGGCGGCCTGTTCTGCGGCAACCGAATGAGCGAACGGCTGACCGCATGCTGGCCGGTCGAGAGCATCGCATGGCGCGTGGCGGCTCTTCTGCTGCCGCTGGCACAGGCAGGTGTGGCATGGGCGATCCTGTCGGGGTGCACTCATCTGAGTGCGGCATGGAGCGTTGTCGCGCTCTGCCTGCCTGCTGGCGTGGCGGCCGGTACCGCCGTGCCGGTGGCATTGGGTGCGCGGCGCGATCGGCGCACCGAGGATACGGCCCTTTTCGTGCTGGCCGATGCCGCAGGCGCGGCATTGGCCGGACTCGCCTTCACCGTGCTGGTGCCGCTTGCGGGTCTTAATGGTGCAGTGCTTTACTTCGCGGCCTTGGCTGTCGGGATCGGCCTCTGCGTAGCGGCGGGCGGTGAAACGCCGCGATTGGTAACCGGCCTGGCTCTGGCTGTCGCGGCGGTTTTGTTTATCGTCGGCTTGCGCCCCGCGCAATTTGACGAGCGGCCCTCCCGGCGTGAGTCACACGCCGCCGCTCAAGAGACGCGCACGCGCGCATCGCGTCCGGCCGCTGCGCTCGATCCCGATACGATAGGTCCGCGCGGCATTCCGCGCAAACTGGACGAGCCGCGCATCCGCGAGCAGTTGCGCACGGGCAGGCTATCGACAAACGAAGCCGCGTTCTGGGAGTGAGCAATTTTTGTGACCACCGAGTGGTCACAAAGACGAGTGTAAAAAGGGCGACGTGATCGCCGCCGGGCTCGTGGGGCACTGGGAGGGGCAAGCGTCTGCTTGCCCGCGGACGAGCAGACGCTCGTCCCGACGATCAAAAACAAAAAAGAAACGAGGGCCTTGCAAAACCCCTTGCCTGCAGGTGTGGCACGGGCATCTTGCCCGTGTTTCATGGGCGGGACGCCCATGCCACGAGAGGTTTTGCAAGATCCTCGAAACATCTGCGCAATCCGCGGATGAAACCGGAAACCGCAAGACACGTTGTGGCGGACAAGGACGTCCGCGCCCGGCTCTCTGCTCCCCTTTTCACCAGAAACGCATGATCTTCGCACCCCCCTGTCACTAACCGATTACCGGCCATTGACACCGACGACGAGTATCACTATAGTATCACCATGAAAACGATGAAAACGGAACTCGTGACTACTCTCAAGCGTCAAGCCACGCGACTCATCGCGCAAATTCAGAAAGATCGTGAACCGGTCTTGATCACTGAGCATGGCCGACCAGCCGTCTACCTTATCGATGTGCAGACATTCAATGAGCAACAGGACAGGATTCGGATTCTTGAGGGTATTGCACGTGGCGAACGCGCAGTACAAGAGAAGCGCACTGTCGCGCACGATCAGGCCAAGAAAAGGATGAGGCGATGGGGCGTCTGATCTGGGCTGAGCCTGCGCTGAATGATCTGGATACGATTGCCGAATATATCGCGATTGACAAGCCAGAAGCCGCGAGACGGTATGTGCAGCGGGTATTTGAAGCTGTCGAGCGACTCACTCGCTTTCCGAGATCGGGGTCGATCCCGCCAGAAATACCGCACTTGCCCTATCGACAGATCGTTGTCCCACCTTGTCGGGTATTCTATCGAATGCAGGGGCAAGACGTTCTGATCGTCTTTGTTATGCGATCCGAACAAAGACTTAGCGAAGCCGATCTGATTGAGCGGGACTAATGACTTAGCCTCGCAACGCGGTCGCGCCGACTACGATCAGCAACAGCCCCAGCAACGCAGTAAGCACGCCGCTTATCCTGAACAGCGTGGGACGCGCGGTACACCAATCGATCGCCTGGCGTAGCTTCCACGGGTAGAGCAGCAGGATCATGCCTTCGACGATGCAAATGTAGGCGAACGTCACCACCAGCAGCCGCCAAGGCGAGGCGTGAGCGCGCGCCACACGCAGCAGCTCATACGGGAAAAGCACCAAAATGCCGCCCAGCGCACGGCACGGCAACAGGTTATCGAGCCAGAACCAGGTAAGCGGAATGCAGACCAGCACGACCACGGGAAGGTACTTTAGAAACGGCCGCAGGAAATCGAGGCCCATCGCCCAGACGGCGTATCCCGCCCAGATCCATGCCACTGTGCTGATCACCATGCCCGCCACCTTGCTGCGCGGGAACGCCTTGTACACATGCGCCATGCGCTCCGGTGCAAGCGCGACAGCCACGCCCGGCAGTAAACAGATCAACCCTAATAAATAACACCAACACGACAACGGCATAACAGACACTCCTGTTCTCAGAAAGCAGGATAGTAGGACTTATTCGGCATCAAGGTCAAGCGGTTCGACACTTACGCCACCCTTGCCGTCATCCATGATCTTTTCAATTCGCTTCTCCACATCGTTCAGAGTCGAGTTGCACTGCTTGACCAGACGTTGCCCCTCTTCGAACAGGGCGATCATCGTATCGAGATCGACTTCACCCGCCTCCATACGCTCCACGATCTCTTCCAGACGCTTTAGCGCAGCCTCAAAACTCAGCGTTTGCTGCTCTTCAGTATTTTTAGCCATTCCGTCCTCCTTTGTCAGCGCACAATCGATGCGACGCTGCCGTCCTTGAGTTGTGTTGAAATCTCCGTACCCGATGAAAGATCACGCACCGAGCGCACCAGCCGACCGTCCGGGCCGCGTGTCAGCGAATACCCGCGATCCAGCACGGCCAGCGGACTCAGCAGGTCGAGCTGCCGTGCGTTCCCCGCCACATCTGCCTGCAAGCGTTCCAGCCGCAACCGGCATGCCCGCTCCAGCCGCCGCGCGTTGTCATCGATACGCGCACGAGTCAGATGCATGAGTCTCTCACGCACCACGCGC
>JAKJHA010000092.1 GCA_022704125.1 Verrucomicrobiota bacterium
GGGGTGGTCGCCGCGCAAGACCGCCGTTGCGTTTCTCGGGACGCGCGGGTCGAACCGCAGTTTTTGGCGTTTGTATCATGGATCCGACCGAGCGATTTATATCCGCTACAGCCTTGAGCGGAGCGAGAACGCGCGATATGCCGGGCACGCGCGTCTGCTGGCGGAGGCCGGTGTGCCGGTACCGCGGGTGTTGGCGGAATTGGCGCAGCGGCGCTGTCTGGTGATGGAGGACTGGGGCGACGACTCGCTCCAGAAGCGCATGGCGGCGCGTCCGGAGCGGGCTGAAACGTGGTATCTGCCGGTGATGGAGGCGTTGGCGCGTCTTCATGTAGAGGGCACGCGCCGCGTCGCGGCTGAGTCGGACGCGATACTGGAGCCGCCGTTTGATGCCGCGCTCTACGGCTGGGAACACGGCTTGTTTGAAACACATCTGCTCAAAGAGCGCTACGGGTTGGCAGCGTTGCCGAGCGACGTGGCGCGCGAGCTACAGCAAGTCGCGGCGCGCCTGTTGGATGCGCCGCAGGTGGCGTTGCACCGCGACTTCCAGTCCAGCAACATCCTGTTTCGCGGCAGGCGTATGGCGTTCATTGACTTCCAAGGATTGCGGATGGGAGCGGCCGCTTACGATCTGGCTTCTCTTTTGTATGATCCTTATGTTACACTTACTCCTGAATTGAGAGTGCGTTTGGCGCGAGCCTATGAAATATGCGCGCCCGGCCTGCACGACGGTGTGGCGCTGCTCCACATCGGTGCCGTGCAACGGCTGGTTCAGGCGTTGGGTGCGTTCGGGCGGCTGGCCTCCGTGGGACAGGCGGGCTTCATGCGGTACATCCTGCCGGCGTTGCAGAACCTGCTTGAAGCTGCCGACATCTGCGGGCTGGATGCCGTGGGCGGGCTTGCCGAGGAGTTGATTGCGAAAGAAACGTTGATTCTGCTATAGGAGGCATGAGTGGGTGCCGTTCGTAAATCTAGCGTGAGCCGTCGTAGGCCTGGCGTGAGTGCGTTTGTTGCGCGTGTGCGGCGTGAGGCGCGTTTGAGGCGGGAGACCGTGGTTCTGAAGTCGATGGGCCACGAGCGTGTCTTCATCGCCTATGACTGGGGCAGTGACACGTTCATTTTTGAGAAGGATGCCTGGAAGCATCTGGAGAATCACAGCCCGGTGTTGATTGTGCGCAAGCACTATCTGGTCAAGGGGACCGTCGGCTACGTCATGACGCTGACTACCGGCAACCACACGGTCGCGGCCATTCCATTGCTCTCAGGTCAATTCTGGAACCTCGGACGTGTGCCGGCCTCGCAGCGGAGCAAGATGCTGCAGGATGTCATCGTCTGCGCGAACGTGGTGGGCGGCGTGCTCGAAGTCTCGCAACGCGATGTGCCGACCGACGTGGTCACCGAGGCTGACGAGTGGTTGCAGAGCGTCGGGTTTGCGCTTAACGACGTGATTATGGGCGAGCGTAACGACGCCGCCCTTGAATACTACCGGCAGCAGGGGCAGGAGTGGCGCGTCAAACCGTTGGCTTGGACGCGGCGCGAAATGGACGCAGCCCTGGCCGCGAGCCGCACACGCATCGACACCCGCCTGCGTTACTATCACAGCGCCAAGGGTGTACACTTTTTGACGTACACCGATTTCAATACGCTGCTGGCGTTGATCGAGACAAACTACGCCGATTTCATAGAGTGCCTGCGCGAACTGGTCTCGATCTTTGAGGGCGACGTACGTTCCTGCATGCGCTCGCCGAAATATCATGGCCACAACGAGATTGAGCTGTTCGGTCTGCGTCGCGGCGAGGCGTGCAAGACGATCGTGCCCGAGCTGGAGCAGATCATGGAGGGCATCGAGCAGGAGCGACTGGACGCCCGGCAGGTGGCCGAGTGGATGCGGACGGTCGATGCGCGGTTCAAAGCTTCGCTGGAGCGGCCTGAACTGGCCGACGAGTCCAGCGAATATTTCGTCGAGACGCTTTACAGTCACCTCACGGGCGAGATCTACTACGGATCGGGCGCGGCCATTGCACCGGCGTTCGACGACCGCCGCACGGCGTTGCCGGGCGCAACCTTCCGGGGTGGCCGGCCGGACTTCCATCCGGGCGCCGACGAGCGTACGAGCGTTCTGTTGGCCAACGTCCAGCAGATCATGAGCCAGGGCGAGATCATCGAGTACGCCAACATCTACGAGGTGCGCTCCGCAAGCGATGCCACGAACAACTTGGCCGTAGGCGCGGGCGCGACGCGCGAAATCGTCGTCAAGACCAATCGCCGTCCGCTCTGCATGAGCTTGATCGAAAAACGACTGGCGCAGAAAACACCGGGCTACGGCAGCTACATGCTGGCGCGCGTTGAAGCCTTCAAGGCGTTGGGCGTGGGTTTCGGCGAATACCGTTTGCTGTCGTGGCTTGACAGCACCGCTGGGCGTGAGATGAACTATTTCATCCGTAGCCGCAGCCCCGGCGAGCCGCTGGAGGATATCCCGCCGCGGCTGTTTCAGTGCACGGGTGAGTTCGGCGGTAATCAGGGCGGCAAGGATCCCAGGGTGGTGCTGAAGATCGGAGCGCTGCTGGGAGACGCCGCGGCGCAGAATCTGGTGCTCAAAAAATACCTGCCCGAAACCGGGGGATGCCGGTTTGGGGAAGGAAAGGAGATTTTTGATTTCGGATATGATATCGCCGTCAGACGCGAGATGCCGAAGGGGGTGAAGATCTGCTCGGTCCGCGGCTCCTGCGGCTGGCCCAACAACGCCCACACCGAAGAGAACCTCAACGAGTTATTCGATTTTTATTTTGATTGCTACGCGCAGGTGCTCTATCGGTTTTGGCTCAATCACCGCGAGGCCGTGCCGCTCGCTACCTTGGCGGAGCACTTTTTCGATGGGTTTGAGTTCAAGACGCGCGAGATGCACTGGAACTACTCAGTGCGGCGTGAGCAGTTCGATGATTTCGATCCGGGGCTGCCCAAGCACTACGGCTTTGCCAAGAGGTGGCGGTTCGCGCTTTGGTCGCTGGAGCATCAGCTGTACCGAATTGAATGCCTGCGGACGCAGTTCATACAGCACGTGTGGCAAGTGGCGAACGCGTCGGGGGACGAGTAAGGAAACAGGTGCCATGATCATGTCTAAAACCGCCGACAGTCTGGTGACGGCGTTCTCCCCCTCCGCGAACATCAACCTCGTCTTTGTTGAAGTGACCGACTCCGCGCGTGAGCTGGAGCGCAGTCATCTGTGCGGACCGACGGCGGGCTTGATCCAGGCCGAGGCCCTGGCTGCGGTGGCGCTGCTCGGCGCCGAGTTGTCGCAGCCCGAAGAGACAGTCACCCTGCGCATGCGCGTGTCAGGCCCCGTGGGCGGTTTGCTGGTGGAGGCCGGAGCCGATGGTAGCCTGCGTGGTTACACGCATGTCAAAGTGATGAATGAACTGGATGAGTGCGAGGAGTTGGATCTCTCGTGTGCGTTGGGCGATCAGGGTGAGATCCAGATTGTCCGTTCACTGCCCGGTAAGATATTGGCCAGCGGCGTGGCTGCCGTGTCTCCCGCCTCGGTCATCAAAGGGTTGGAGCAGTACTACCAGCACTCGTTGCAACGCCGGGTGCTGGTACAGGTCTCCGCGCTGGCTTACGGTGGGTTCATTGACGGCTCGCGTGGTCTGCTCGTGGAGTGTTTGCCCGATAGCGATCGCGACACATTCGAACGTATCGCGCGGTATTTTGAAGATGGCACAGTACAAGAGAGTCTGGAGGCAGCGGCCTCGCCGCAGACGCTTTGTTCGACGCTGGGGCTTGACGATTGCGTGTTCCAGCCTGCCAAGCCGTTGCGGTTCGCGTGCCGCTGCACGGCCGAGCGGGTCGACGCCATGCTGATCGCCATGCCGTCCGCCGATCTCGAAGAGTTGGTGCGCGAAGACCGCCCGGCGCGGATCTTCTGCCACATGTGTGGCAAGGGCTACGAGGTGGCAGTCGAGCGCCTTCGGCAGATTCTCGACGAGCGTAGTTGATTTTTCAAAAAATCGCACTTGCGCAGATTGTGGCACTGTGATACCTTAACCCTCCATTTATTTCCAATTGAGAAGGAAAAGAATTCGATGCCGACGATTAACCAACTAGTGCGCAAGGGCCGCGTGCCGATGCGCAAGAAAAGCAAGTCACCCGCGCTGAAGGGGTGTCCGCAGCGTCGTGGCGTCTGCCTCGTCGTGAAGACGCAGACACCGAAGAAGCCGAACTCGGCGTTGCGTAAGGTGGCCCGTGTCCGTTTGACGACGGGTCATGAAGTGACAGCCTACATTCCGGGCGAGGGGCACAACCTGCAGGAGCACAGCGTGGTGCTGGTGCGCGGCGGTCGTGTGAAGGACCTTCCCGGCGTCCGCTATCACATTGTCCGTGGTTGTCTGGATAGCCTGGGCGTGTCCGGGCGCAACCGCAGCCGTTCCAAGTATGGTATGAAGCGTCAGAAGAAGGCGGAGAAGTAAGCCATGGCAAGACGGCGCAGAGCAGTGAAGCGGGTGCAGCCCGTTGATCCGAAGTTTAACAGCGAGCTGGTGGCCCGCGTGATCCGCGCACTCATGAAGAGTGGCAAGAAGACCACCGCCGAGCGTATCGTGTACGGCGCGTTGGAAGAGTTGAAGGAAAAGACCGGTCAGGATCCGATTGAGGTGATGGACACCGCGATCGCGAACATGAAGCCGAAAGTGGAGGTCAAATCCCGCCGTGTGGGCGGCACGACCTACCCGGTGCCGGTCGAGATCCGTCCGGGGCGGCAGCTCTCGCTGGCCCTGCGCTGGATGACCTCGTACGCCAGCGCGCGCCGCGGCACCCCGATGCCCAAAGCGGTGGCGGCGGAGTTGCTCGAAGCGTACAACAACCAAGGCAACGTGATCAAGAAGCGCGACGACACGCACAGGATGGCGCAGGCCAACAAGGCCTTCGCGCACTACGCGTGGTAAGACGCTAACACGTGAGATTTTTTGAAGAGCCATGCGGGTACCCGCATGGCTTTTTTTATTGACCTTGCCGGGGTTGTTCGCCCTTTCTGTAGCCCGACATCGATACTCCGTAGCGGGCTTTGAAAAGCCTGGCGGCACGGACCTGACTACCGAAGCCGCACTCGCGGACGAGGCGGTTGAGCGGTACGGAAGATTCTCGTAGAAGACGGTGGAGCGCTTCAAGGCGGCGCTTCGTGAGTGCTTCTAGAATGGTTTCGTTCTGAAGCTGTCGAAAACGGAGGTCTGCAAGGCGTCGTGAGACACCGAGATGACGGACGACGTCGCCGACGCTGACCGGCTTGTGATAATTTTCCTCGATGAACTCCAACGCACGTTCCACGAGGCGCGTGGCGGGAGGAAGGGGTTTTGTCGATCCTCGCTCTACAAGGCGCACTGCGGATGGAGTTGCGTTTTTGTCCGCAGTGTGGACGTCAAACATCGCGGCGAGTGTCCTCGCCGCCCGTAAGCCCTCTTCTTCAAAATCCGGTTCAATGCTAGAGAGTCGGGGCGATTGACGCTCGCACAGCGCTTCGTCGTTGTCAACACCGATGACGGAAACGGTTTCGGGAACGGCGAGGCCCGCCTCCCGGCAGGCCTGCAAGACGTGAGCAGCAACGGGGTCGCAGGCTGCCATCACAGCGATAGGCGGCGGCTGCGTACGGAGGAAGGAAGCGAGTTCATTCACGATGTCATGCTTCGCATCTGCGGAGGCCGTGAAAATAGCGCATGGGCGATTTTTTTCGGCCAAAGCCTCCGTGAAGGCGGAACAACGTTCTTCAGACCATATTTCGGCGCGTGGGTCGTGAACGAAGACGTAAGAACGGAAAAAACCAAGTGTGAGGAAGTGTCGGGCCGCGACGTGTCCAATCGACGCATCATCAATGCGGAGGAAGGCGTTCGTTCGTCTGTCGGCAGGGACATGCGGGGGGAGAACGTCTAGGAATACGACCGGTATTTTCGACCGGGCAAGCCGCTCTGGGACGCCCAGCCCACCGGGGACAGCGATGATGACGCCGTCGACGGATTTTTTGAACGCATGGCTGAGGACGTCGGCCGACATCTCCTTGCGTGACGGAATGATTTTCAGATTCCAGTCGAGATGTGCTTCGTTGACGTGGCGGAGAATGCCGATCAATTGCGCTCGTCCTGGACGTTCCCCAGCCTCAAGTATTACGAGCACGTTCTTTTTCATGTGGGCGAGTATAGCATTTCTTCTCTGTTGAGAGCTCCTAATTTGCTTGAAACGACTTGTTATTGTTGCTTGAAATGGCCTGTCATCGCCTAGAAATCTGAGCGGGAACAATGTACAATACAGGCCAAATAGGGAGGAGGGTTTCGCATGGGTAATGAAGTCATCAACAAGGCTCCTTTCAGTCGCATCTTGGCAATTGTCGCGTTTGGCGTTTTGCCGGTATATGCGGGAACCTACACTTGGAATGGTGGCGGCGGACGTTGGGGTGATTCCTCTAAGTGGACGCCGGCGGGGGTGCCGGGGGCGGACGATATCGCCAAGATCGATGTAAACCTGACGCAGACGGTCATTGTCGACGCGGACGCGACGCCGTTCCAGATTGATGTGGAGACGAAGACCGATGGCGCGAAGCAGACGTTTTCGATTTCAAGTGGAAAGACTCTTTGCGCCGATGATATGCGCATTGTCCCGACCAAGACGACAGATTTGACGGTCGAAGGCGGCGGCGAACTTTCGCTCACGAATCAGGCGTTGTGGGTCAGCGGCATGGAGAAACCCGTGACATTCACGGTTTCCGGTGCTGGCACTGTCTTCAACATGCCAAAGGACAAGTCATCTGGACTTTACATCGGTGCCAACGACACGAATTACCGTGATTCAGCCGATGTCTTCCGCGTGACAGATCATGCGACGGTGATCATTTCGAATGCTACTTGCGTTGGCAACATGCTAGACGGCGCTATAGGATCTCGCGGAAATCTCATCGTTGACGACGGCGCATATTTCTATGGCGGCCAAATCCTCTTTATCGGGCGCAACTACACGAAGCCGGGCATCGTCTGTGCCGTGACGAATGCAACGCTTGCTGCGGAGAGGATCACAACGGGACCTGGTTACTACACAGTGTTTGTCGGCAGCAATGCTACCGTGCGCGGGGCGTGGACTGTGGAGTTCCCGAATGTGGATGCTGGTTCTTACGCCCGCAATCACAGGATGCACTTCGAAGATTCTACGTTCGAAGCGTGGAGATTCCACGCGCTTGCCAGCGGCAACTACAATACCGGCACGCTTGTCCGTTGCTCAATCACATGCGAAGAATTCTCCGGTTGCTTCGGTGGCGCGTGGAACTCCCGATTCGAGATCGCCGATTCGACGATAAACTGCACCAATGCCTTCGTGGGGCGCGACGGCTCTTCGAACTCCGTTCTGCGGCTCTCACAGACGTCTCTCAGATGCTCCTCCATGGGTGTGGGGAGGGCAAATTCGCTGGACAGCACCTTGCAGGTCGAGGACGGTGCCGTTACCGTGGGGATGCTATTCGCCGGTGCTCTGCAGACTGCGGTCGGTTCGCGGTATGAGCAAAACGGTGGAACATTCACTGCGTCGACGGCAATCGTTATCGGCAAGTATGACTCCCGTAACTGCGGCGTGTCGTTCCGTGGGCTTTCGGGTTTTTCGTCCAAAGAGATCATCTGCGGTGATGCGATTTCAGTGGGATACGAGTCGTTGCGTTCGAAAGGTGTGTACGCGAACTTCGCGGACATGGTGGTGGACACGACGAAGCTTTACGTCGGTGTCGCATCGATCGGGGCACAGGCGTATTTCACTAACGCGACGGTGATGGCTACGTTGGTGGACGCCGATGCAACGTTCGTGGGACGCGACGCTGGTGCAACGCAGAATGAACTCGTGCTTGAAGACAGCACGTTCAATCAAAACGGCGGCAACGTGTTTGTGGGACGCTACGGAGGGGCAACGAACAATACGCTGCGGCTTGTGCGATCCACCTATAATTTTACGACTAAAAACAACAAGGGCGACGTGATCGTTGGCTACGATGTGAATGCGAACGGTAACCGGGTCGAACTGACCGATCACTCGACCTTTAATTACGACCGCGCGTGGATGGCCATCGGACATAACGGCGCAAGTAACGTTTGGTCGATGTGTGACGGTTCGTCCCTGAACGCGCCCAATGGGCGGTTCTGGCTCGCCGGCGTCGGCTCCTCGGCGGTCGGCAATCGGCTTTTCCTGGGCGGCGCGAGTTCGATGGACGTATGGCTCTTCGGGATGCGATACTCGGCCGTAGCCGAATTTGCGGGTGTGGGGAATAGCATGACGATCGGAACAGGTGAGATCTCCATCGCTAGCGGTTGTTCGTTCCTGTTCCATCTGGGCGCGGAAACATCCACATCTCCAATCCTCACAATCAATAAGGCGCTGCCCTATTCGGCGTCCATCCCGCTCACGGTGGATGTTTCCGAGGCGGGACTTGGTGTGCACACGCTTATCTCGTGC
>JAKJHA010000093.1 GCA_022704125.1 Verrucomicrobiota bacterium
GGGGGGGGGGGGGGGGGGTGCCGTATTTCGGCAGGCTGATCGGCATGGTTGAAAAGCTGGGCGACCGGGCGGCCCTCCCGTTTTTGGAGGAGAAAAGCCTCATGACGAACGCGCCCGGCCCTCTCCGCGCATGTGCCGCAAAAGTTTACGCTTCCCTCGCGACGGGGGAGGAGTGCGCCGAATTCCTGCCGAAAATTCTCGCGATTGGAAATGAGGAAAAAAGCGCGGGCGGTTGGCGGAACAGCGTTACACCTGTGTGTTTGGCTAAAATTGACGCCGGTATTGCCAAGCATGAACTGTCTGACGAAAGCGTGGTGCGTTTTATGGCCGCTTTGTTGACATTCGCGCAGTCCACGGACAATTCATGGGAAGCAAAAAATGCGGATGACTTCCTATCCAAGCACTGTGAAGGATACCCAATGAGCAAGCAGAGGGTGGCCCTGTGGCACGCTATAGTAACCACGGGAAATGAGTGGTCAAGGGAGAAATACGCCCCTCTAAGCCAAAGCCTTGAAGCTATCCCACCGTCCAAGCGCATCGACTTGCGCAAGCGATTCCCCGACCTGCCGCCGTTGCCGGATGACGCGCCCGCCGGGGCTGGAGGCCGCATGAAAGTCGCGTTCGCCATCGGTACGGGGATTGTCGCGCTCGCGGTGTGCGCTGTAGCGGCGTGGCTCGTCTTGCGGCGGAGAAAAGTGCATGAAACATCGTGACTGCTTTTTCTCCCTTCCAGACTTCCCTCCTAACTCCTCGGTCACCGACCGCTCACCACCCGAACTTGCTGATGTCGATCTCGTCAACGGTGAACGGCTGCGCGGTCTTCCATCCGCCTTTCGTGTAATCCGGGAAGTCGATCGCCGCCGAACGGGCGTTGACGCTCTTCTCGGTAAGTTCAACGATGGAGGAGTAGGTCGCGAGGTCGTAGACATCGGTGTCCAGCGGCAAGCCGTTCTGCAGACAGTAGGCCCAGCGTAGGTCCATGATGAAATCCATGCCGCCGTGGCCACCCACTTTTTTAGCGATATCACCCGCGACCTTCCAGAAGGGATGCCGGTACTCCTCTTTGATCTTGAGCGCCTTGTCAGCCGGGAAATACTGATGCGCGCCGTTGTCGCCGGTTTTCTCTTCCCACGACATGAGCAGTGACGGATAGCTGCGGAAAATCCCGTTCGTGCCCATATAGAGGTTGCCGCGATCATACGGGCGCGGCGTACAGACATTGTGGGCAAGCGTGACGACCTTGCCCTTCGCGGTACGAATCATCGACATGTTGATGTCGCCCCTGACCATCTTTGCGCTGTGCCGCCAGTCGGTGGCCGGGAAGTTGTCGCGACCGAACTGCTCGAAGGAGGCCGACTTCGTCTCCATCGAGACAAGGTATTCGAAGCGGTCGCCACGGTTGATGTCCAAGCAACGCCCGGCAGGCACCAGTCCGTGCGTCGGATAGTAGTTGCCGTGATGATGCAAGTGGCGATCGATGCGCCAGAAACGGCCGTCGCGCGGATTGTACTGGAGCGAGCGCTGATCGTGCTGATACCCGACCTCCGCTTGAACGACTTCGCCGAGCTTGCCCTTATGGATCAGGTTGAATGCGAGCATCTCTTCTTCGCCGTAGGTGCAGTTCTCCAGCATCATGCAGTGGCGACGGTTGCGCTCCGCGGCCTCGACCGTCGCCCAGCACTCTTCAAGGCTGAACGCGCCGGGAACCTCTTGGAGAACGTGTTTGCCATGATCCATCGCATAAACGTTAATCGGCGCGTGCAACGGGCGCGGCGTCGCGGAATAGACGACATCGCAGACGTCTGAATCGCAAAGCCCCTTCCACGCCTCCTCGTCCCCGTTGCGACTCCACTCTTTCGGTGCCTTGTATCCGCGCTCTTTCAGCCACGCCTGATTTTCATCAAGGCGTTTCGGATTGATGTCGCTCAAGGCTGTGATCTCGCAACCCGGAATCTGCGCGATACGGCGTACGGCACCCGTGCCGCGCGAGCCTACGCCAATCATGCCCACACGCACTTTTTTCATCGGTGCCACGCGAAATCCGTGCATCGGCGCACCCGCGCCGCGACCGAGGCCGGCAAGCCCCGATCCCTTGCTAATGCACCCCGCCGAAAGTGCCGCCATACCCATCCAGGCCGTCCCGGCTAGAAAATCTCGTCTGCTCTGTTTCATGTTTCTTGTCCTTTTCCGTTTTCGTTTTCACATGTTCCGTCTGTCTCAGCCGCAGTGTGCGGCACACCGTGCTGCATCACCCGACAGGGAAGGCCACGCGCCGCAAACACCGACAGGTCCGGCACAGGCGTGACCGTCTCGTCGAACGGCGGCGCGTAAGTCTTGCCGACCAGCGCGTACTTCGCACCGGCGGTCAGATGATACGGCAACAGCTCCACGCGTTCCAGACCGGACGGCCCCTGCAGCAACTCGGCGAAGCGCGCAAGTTGCTGCGGTGCATCGTTGACGCCCGGAATCAGCGGAATGCGCGCGACGAACGGCCGTCCGCTCGCTTTGAGCCATGCCAGATTCTCGAAGATCGGTTGTGGATTCACTCCCGTGAAACGGGCGTGCTGTGCGGGGTCGGGATGCTTGAGGTCCTGGAGCACCAGGTCCACCGCCTCCACCGCCCGGCGGTAATCATCGGGCGCGGCATACCCGGAGGTCTCGACCGCCAGATGCACGGGGCGCAGTCGACCGGCCAACTCGACCATGAAATCGGGCTGGGCCAACGGCTCGCCGCCCGAGAAGGTGATGCCGCCGCCATACGCCTGAAAGAAGGCCGCCTTGGTGTTCAACTCCGCCGCCAACTCCTCGGCGGTGACGCGACGACCGCACAACCGGCGGCACCCCTGCGGACAGACCGCCACGCACGCACCGCAAGCGGTGCAAGCATCGGGCGAGGGGCAGACGCGCCGACACGCGCCGCATTGCTCGCAACGTGCGGTGTTGACCAGCAGTTGCGGCTTGGGCGATAGCCCCTCGGGGTTCTGGCACCAGACGCAGTGCAGCGGGCATCCCTTGAAAAAGACCGTGGTCCGTATGCCCGGCCCGTCGTGCAGGCAGAACTCGCGCACTTCGAAAATGACACCTTCGACCGACATGATCTCCTACTTCCGCTTTAAAAACAGGGACAACTCGACCGTTTGCAGCAACGCTTTCGCCTGCTCATAGGTCTCCCATGACTGAAGATCCTCCGCAGAGAGCGCGTCGATGAAAGTGCGGATCGCCGGTGCTCCGAGAACTCCTGATTCCGCATCTTCGTAACCGGCAAGCCGCGCACGGAGCCGGTGAAAAACCCGCGCCTCAATACGCGCAGCGCCTTCCTGTGTGCGGAACACCCCATCGGTCTGTTGCGTGTCGCACAGGCAGACTTCGGCATCAAGCGGCGTCCGCGTCTCGGCGTCGAACACCTTTACCGTAACCTGCGCACGCACGGGAACGGGCGTGCGCCAATCTCCGAAGTAAAAGGGGCTCGAAGCCGCAACGACCTTCTCAAGCCTTCCGTCTTCCGAGCATGTGGCCGAGTACCACGCCTTCTCGCGCTCGCTGAGATCGAAGCGCACCTCCGTCACGCCGCTCTCGGGCACCGTCACCGGGATGCGTTTGAACACTTCGCCATTTCGCGTGACCGTCACGACCCGCTTTTTGCCGGGCGCATCATGAAGCGTGAAGACGGCCTTCCGCACCGCTTCTTCTATGGGGAAAACCGTGCCACAGTCCGCGCCGTCGACTGTGAACAGCAGCAACACCCCGTCCCAAGAGATCGTCGTCCGGCCGCTTTTAAACGCCTCGACGATACTCTCGCGACTCAGCCGACCGTCGGCCGGACGGATGAAGGTGGCACCCATCGTTCCCGGTGTCCGTCCCAGATCAAAGGCGGCGTCACTCGTGGCCGTCCGGCAGAGGCGATACCCCTTGTTGAGAAAAAGCGCCCAGGTCTTTTCGCTTGCGGGATTCCACGACGTGTAAAAATCGAACCCGCAGATTAACTCCGGCGCACCGAGAAGCATGAACGGCAACTCTCTGGAGCGCATGTGCCCGTAGAGCGGATGAACCGGAACAGCCGCACCGCCTTGATCTACGATGTCAGCCTTGATCACCTCGATGTTCGCGTAACGCGGATAGGGACGCGGTTTCGCTGGCGGCCCGATCCCGACCGAGCCGACATGGCCGCCAGCCGTCTTCGGATACTCCGCGTTCAGAAAGAGCAGAAGATCGGAGCCGCTCGCACCCGCAGCCGCCGACGCGGCGTCGACGCGGACACCGTCGTTGTTGAAGTCGGAGGAGAGATAAAACCAGCGGTAATGCTCGGCGCGGAGCATGAAGGCGATCATGGGAATGTTCACATCGTAGAACCGCTCACCATGAACACCATGCGCATGGAAATCGCCTTTGTACCATCCCGCCGCTGCAGGATCGAACAACGGCTTCAGGGCGATAGCGAGTGATTCCTGACCTCCCACCCGCAAGTCCCGTTCAACGGTGACCGGTGCATAACCGTCCGCCCGAACCGTCAAGCGCAACCGACCCGGATCAGCCGAGAAAGCAAACATGCCGGAGGTCCAGAAACGACGATTAGCCTGATGCCAGACCCCAGACGGCAGATCGGTTCGCCCGCCATAAAGCCGGCCCGCCACGTCGAACCACCGTATGGGTTTTGAGTCGCTTCGGGCTTCAAACCAAGCCGCGAGACCTTTACCCGTTACCGCATCCGTGACACAGCCAAAGACGACCGCCGTTTCGGACGGCGTCATTTGCAGGCGGCAGGTGACCGGCACATCCGAGGTGACCGCAAGCCGCGCGGAAACCGCATCCGCCATGCCCGGGAAAACCGCTTTGACCGCATAGCCGCCGTCCGCCAGACCGTCGATCATAAAAGCACCGTCCGTTCCAGACTGGACAATCTGCCCATTGCAGGTCATGACCCAGGCGCGCGAGAGCGGTACGCCACCGGCGTCCACGACCACGCCCGCAATTTGTCCGCCGCAGACCGGACCGGCGCAGACCACAAGCCCGAAAACCGCGAACGTCAGGCGAAGTGTCGAACATGTGGTCATTACGCCGTCCCCCGGCTCCTTCAGGGTTGCGGCATCCGCGTCGCGCCCGTCGGCTTTTTCTGCACACTGGGGGCGTTGCCGCCACCGACCGTCAGTTCAACACGCTGGATGATGTGATCCTGATATGGCTTGTCCAGTTCGACGAAATAGCCGCTCCAGCCCCACACGCGGACGATCAGATTGCGGTGCGCCTCGGGACGCGCCTGTGCGTCCTTGAGCCGATCGCGGTTGATCGCGTTGATCTGCAATTGGTGGCCGCCACGATCAATGAAATACTTCACCAGTTGCGCGACCTTGGTGATCCCGTCGCGCTCCTTGAAGGCGCTGTCGTGAATCTCGATGGTCAGCGGTCCGCCGTTGATCACGCGCCCCAAATCCGGCACCGTAAAGGACTCGATAATCGACAGCGGCCCTTTGACCGGCACGTTCAGCGACGGCGCGTAGTTGGCAGCGAAGGGCTGACCGGACAATCGCCCATCCGGCGAGGCGGGCAACTCGTCGGCGTGCCAGATGTAATACATCGCCGATCCGGTGCCGCAACGGTAGATACCGCCGCGCCCGTTCTTGCGCCCCTTCCACGAGTCGGCGAATGCATCAAGCACCTCTTTGGCGAGCAGGTCAACGGCCATCTCAGCGTTGCCCATCTTGGGCACGCCAAAACGGACTTTGGCCAGCAATTCGGGCTGTTCCGCGAAATCGCTGTCGACTGCGGCCGCCAACGCACGCAGATCCAGCGCACGCTCCTCGAACACGAGTTGACGGATCACGGCCAGCGAATCGACGGCGGTCGAAAGCCCGGTACCGTGGATACCGAAATTGTTGTAGCGGTTGCCCTCGCACACATCGCGCGCAGCCTCGACACGTCCGTCGCACATAATTGAGACAAAGGGACCGGGCAGGATTTTGACCGTCGCGAAGGTCGCGGCCAGGCGATCCGCCTCGGCCATGAGGTCGGCGCGCACGTCCGCCATAAACGCCTCGAAGGTCGCGGCCTGACTGGTGCGCAGGACGCGATCCACTGCGGCTGGGAAGGAGACAGCGCCGATGTTCGCGATATCCATGCCGCAGCCCGGAATGATGAACTCCCAGCAGGCCGCCACCGTATAGTCGCGCGCGTCTTCGAGTGCATAGCCGTGACGCACCAACCCAGGGATCACCACGTCGTCGTTGGCGTATTGCGGGAAGCCCAGCCCTTGGCGCGTCAACTCGGTACCAGCCTCCAGCACCTCCAGCGGGGTATTGGAGGTCACGCGCAGGTTGATCTTGGGATCGATCACAGCCAGCTCACACGACGCCTTCAGACAAAGGCGTGAGAGATCGTTGAACGCATCCTTACCGTCGCGGTCCACGCCGCCCAGCATCATGCTCTGGCCGTTGTCGCCCTGCTGCACGCCGACGTAGAGATCGCTGTCGCGATTGCAACTCAGGAAAAACTCCTCGATCAGTTCCAGCGCCGTGTCAGCGGTCAGGCGTCCAGCGGCGATGTCGGCCTGATAGTACGGCCACATGTATTGGTCGAAGCGCCCGAAGCCGTTGTGGTACTCGCCTTCGCACCAGAGCGTGTAGTGCAGGATGCGCAAAAATTGCAGCGCCTCATGCAGGGTGGTCGCACCCTGCCGCGGCACGTGCGCAAGGAGTTCCGCGATTTCGGTAAGTCCCTGCTCCTGCGCGGCGGCGCGGTAACGCTCCGCCAGATCAAGCACGGCATCAACACCCGAAAGGGCAGCCTCCAGAAACGCCACGCCCGCGTCATCGCCCTCATCCTTGGCCCGCTGCAGACGCGCCGTGATTTCCGCGCGCCGCGCGTCCAGACCCTCGCGGATCGTCGTCGCGTAATCCGGCGAGATGTTGAAGACGTAGCCCTTTTCGGCATAGAAGGCCTCGCTGCGCAGTGCCTCCATCTCGGTCGGCGTGTAGAGATCCGGGATCTGCTTGACAGTGCGGATAAAGGCGATACGCTCACCGGGAAGGAACGCCGGTTGTTCCGCCGCCAGCATGGCACGCAGCCCTTCGGCCGCGCGGCGCTCCGGGGCGACACTCTCTTGGCAGAAGCGTTCAGCCAGCGTCCACGTCACATCGCGGCGTAGCGCGGCGTGTCGCTTTTCAAGGATGTGTTCCAACAAAGCTTGTATGCGCGGTGTCATAGCCTACCTCCTGATTGTCAATCACGTCAATCGTGTCCAAATTCCAAAAACCTCTGTGCCCTCTGTGCCTCTGTGAGAGCCATTCCAATTCCTAAATCCTAAATCCTAACTCCTAACTTTGCGCAATGCCCAGCCGCTTTTCGATATCCTCGATCGTGCCACCCTTGGTCTCGGGCATCCAGCGGACGGCGAAAATGATCTGGCAGACCATCATCAGGCCGAAAAAGCCGAAGGCGTAGGTGCCGGCGCGCTCAGCCACCGCCGGGAAGGCCCACGAGATGAGCGTACACATGAACCAATGGACGAAGCAACCGAACGCCTGCCCCTTGGCACGCACGGCGTTCGGGAAGATTTCTGAGATGAAAACCCAGATCACTGCGCCGGACGAGATGGCGAAGAAGGCAATGAACCCCAGAATCCCGCCGATAGCGAGCACGGCATTGGCCTGATCGCCGAGCGAGAGTTGCCACGCCACCAAGAAGTGCATCAGCGTCATAGCGATCGATCCGCCGATGATCATGACGCGCCGTCCGAACTTGTCGATGATCAGGAAGGCCAGCATCGTGAAGATCAGATTGACCGTGCCGACGCCGATGGTCGCGGCCAGCGCGGCCTGGGCACCGACAAAGTTTTCGAAGATGCGCGGCGCGTAGTAGTTGATGGCGTTGATGCCAGAGACCTGATTGAAGAAGGCGATAAAGAAGGCCAGCACGATCGGCTTCAAGTAGCGCCGCTGGAAGAGTGGCACATTCCCGATGCGCTCCGCCTCGGCCAACGTCTCTTCGATTTCCCCGAGCGTCTTGTCCGGATCGGGGTCGCCCACCAGTTCAAGCACTTCGCCCGCTTCACGCTTGCGGCCCGCGCGCACCAGCCAGCGCGGCGACTCCGGAATGGTAAAGAGCAGAACCAGGAAGAGAATCGCCGGGATGCACTCCACGCCCAGCATCACGCGCCACATCACCTCTTCGGTCGTCATGGGGTTCGAGGTGAAAACCTTGGCCAGACTTTCACATGCCCTGCCCAGCCAGCTTCCCGACAACATGAATTTGGCAACAAAGTAGTTCGACACATACGAGATCAAGATGCCGAAGACGATGTTGAGTTGGTTCATAGCCACCAAGCGCCCGCGCACCGGTCCCGGCGAGACTTCCACGATGTAAAGCGGCACCACGACCGACGAGCCGCCAATGGCCAGGCCGCCGATGAAACGCATC
>JAKJHA010000094.1 GCA_022704125.1 Verrucomicrobiota bacterium
GGTGAAGATCGACCTGCCCGCCACGTTGTTCCCGGCCGAGTTGCTCTGGGTGCGGTTGCGCGGTGCAAAGTCGCCTTGCAACCTGCAGGTGCACGGATACCACTTTGAGGGCGATGTTGAGGGCGATCCGATTACACTCACAGGCTCGACGCGATATATCGAAACCGAAACCCATGAACCGCGCGTGCGGGTGACAGTGCGGGGCGTGGGCGAGGCGCTGCCGGGCGGTGCCAACCAAGTGGACCTGCGTGTGCAAAATGCGACCGGCGCACCCTTGGAGACACAGGCGCGCGTGATCTTTTCCCATCCGGGCGATGTTCCACGTACCAATGCGGTCGATGTGAGTTTTCCCGGCGGCGGTGCTTATGACGTGCAAATCCCTTACGAGGTACCAGGGGTCGGCCTGTGGCAGATGGCCGTCGAACTGGGCGACGCCTTCACGGCGCGCAGTTCGATCCATGTGCCGGAGTTCTACGATGACAGCTATGGCGAGTTGCTGCCGTCCAACCATCCCGCACTCAATCTCTGGCGCGCATCATCGGGCTGGAAAATCCCCGAATACCGCGCGCTGCCGCGCCAGATCGCCAAGGCGTTGTCGCTGCGGCTGGCCGCGAATGAGATGGAGGCGGTGCAGTTGGTGGTCGCACCGAATATCGCGCTCACAAATGTGACGGTGTCGGTGTCTGACTTGCGGTCTGGTTCGCATGTGATCGACGCAAGCCAGATTCAGATCCTGCAAGTCGGCTACGTACCGGTGACGCACAAGACCGACCGTACCAGTACCCTCGCAAACTGGCCGGACCCGCTGCTGCCGCAGACCGCATCGACGATTCTGCCGCCCGGCCGCCAGCAACCGTACTGGATCCGCGTCAAGGCGCCACGTGATGCCGCCCCCGGCATCTACCGCGGCACAGTCACGGTCCAGGCGGACGGCGTGAGCGTCACGGCGGGGCTGAATGTCGAAGTCTACGGCTTTGCGCTACCCGACACGCTGACCTGCGAAACCGCGTTCGGCTTCAGTCCGTCAACCGTCTGGCGCTATCATGGTGTACGCGAGCCGGAGCAACGCCGCACCGTACTGGACGCCTATCTGCGCGCGCTTGGCGAACACGGCATCTCCGTCTACAACCCCGCGCCACTGGATGGCTGGAGCGTAAGCTGGACGGGCGCGAACCCCTGGCAGGGCGGACGCATCGTGACAGATGTGAAAGCAGAGGGCAAGGGGTCGCTGCAGATCGTGGACGACAGCCCGAGCGCTAACGTGAGCGCGCGCTATCCCCACGCGGTCGCGTTGCCCGAGAAGGGGTTCAAGATCACGTTCATGCACCGCACCGACGTCCCCCACCCCTTCCTTTTCTCGATCAACTATCTGGGGGCGGACGGCAAATGGATGCCGGGGCGCAACACAGATATCCGCGTGAATGGCACCCCAGAGTGGCAGCGTTTTGAGACGGTGTACGCCAAATTCCCCGCCGGTGCTAAGGCGTGCCACTTCACCCTGTATGCGGCCGAATACAAAGAGCCGGGGGTGACCACGGGCACGCTGTGGGTGGACGCGCTCTCCGTGGTGGATGCGGAGACCGGCAAGGAGTTGGTGGAGGGCGGCGACTTCGAGCCGCTGGACGTTGCCGCCATGACGCCGGTGTTTGACTGGACGCGCTGGGACGCCGCGATGGAGCATGCCTTCGAGGTGTACCGCATGAACACCTTCCGGATAGGGATACACGGGCTCGGCGGCGGCACGTTTCATTCGAGGTATGAGCCGACCTTCATGGGCTACCCGGAAACCGTGCCCGAGTACGACATCCTGTTCGGCAAATATCTGCGTGGAATCGAGACGCACCTCAAGGAGAAAGGCTGGCTGGACAAAGCGTTCGTCTACTGGTTCGATGAGCCGGATCCCAAGGACTACGCATTTGTGATGAATGGGTTCCAAAAGCTCAAGCGCCATGCGCCCGGTCTGCGCCGCATGCTAACCGAGCAGGTCGAAGAAGAGTTGGTCGGCGGCCCCAATCTCTGGTGCCCGCTGACACCGTCGTTGAACGTGCCGGGCGCGGAGGAGCGGCGCGCGGCGGGCGATCAGTTCTGGTGGTATGTCTGCTGCGGGCCGAAGGCGCCGTACGTGACCGAGTTCATTGACCACCCCGGCACAGAGATGCGCGTGTGGCTGTGGCAGACATGGGCGGAACGTGTCACCGGCATTCTCATCTGGGAGACGGTGTACTGGACCAGCAACGCCGCGTATCCGGATCCGCAAGAGCCGCAGAACCCGTATCTGGATCCGATGAGCTGGGTGTCTGGATACGACTTCAAGCCTGGCACCAAGCAAGCGTGGGGCAATGGCGACGGGCGCTTCCTCTATCCGCCCCTTGCTGCGGCGAACGGCAAGCCGACGGCACCGGTACTGGATCCGCCGGTCATCAGCTTCCGCTTGGCGATGCTGCGCGATGGCCTTGAGGACTACGAGTATTTCGTGATACTGAAACGTCTGCTCGCGGAAAAAGGCGCAGGTCTGACACCGCGCGAGCGTGAGAATCTCACAGCGCTGCTGACGGTACCGACCGATGTCTCCGCCAGCCTGACGAGTTTCACGACTGATCCGGCGCCGATGGAGACGCACCGCGACAAACTGGCTAGAGCGATTGTGATGCTGCTGAAGCGGTGAGAGGAGAAACCCAAAAAATGACAGGCCAAGAAGGATGGATGAAGCGAAAGATCGGAAGTGTGGTGGCGGGAGTATGTGCGGCAGGCTGTGTGATGGCTGCGTCGCCCTTCGAGGGCGCATGGTGCCTGACCTCCCCGTCCGGCGGCGCGGTCTGGATGCACGTGGAGATGAACCAGGGCGCACCATCCGTCAAAGCCATGTGGGAGATCGGCGGCGTCGAGCCGATCAAGCAAGCCGCGCTCGAAGGCGAAGTGCTCGTCATGGAACGACCGCACGACCGTTGGTATATGACGGCCAAGGGCATGCGACGCGACATCCTCGGGACCGACACACTGCGCGCGACCGTACAGGGCAACGCCATGACGATCGAACTGGCGCGCGCACTCAAAGACGGCACCCGGCTGCCCGTGCAAACGATGCGCGGCAAGCGGCAAGCGCCGCTGCCGCCCCGCCCTGATCTGGCGACGTTGCGTTTCGCTGAGCCGATCGCGCTTTTCGACGGCCAGAGCCTGTCGGGATGGCGCCTGACAAATCCCACCGACAACAACGCCTGGTCGGCGCGCGACGGCATGCTGGTGAACACGCCGCAATTGGAAGAGGGGCCGACGGCAAAACAGTTCGGCAACATCCGCACTGATCGCGAATTCGAGGATTTCCGTCTCACGCTGGAAGTCCGGTTGCCGAAAGGCGGCAACAGCGGCATTTATCTGCGCGGCCGCTACGAGGTGCAGGTGTGCGACTACCACGGCCGGCCACCGAGCTGGGGCGGCATCGGCGGCGTCTACTCCCGCATCGTCCCGCTGGAGAACGCCGCTCGTCCGGCGGGCGAATGGCAGACGTTCGACATCATTTTGGCCGACCGCCACATCACCGTCCGGTTGAATGACCGCCTCGTGATCGACAACCATCCGCTCGAAGGTTGCACCGGCGGTGCTTTGACCTCAGACGACACCCTGCCGGGACCGATCTACTTCCAAGGCGACCATACATCGGTCGAGTATCGTAACATCATGCTCTATCCACGTATCAAGTGAGAAACAATGGCTGCAAAATCGGCATGGGGATGGGTGTTAGCGGGTGTCTGGGCGGCATGTGCCGTAGCAGCTGAGCCGTTGTCGGCGCAGCGCCTTGATGCGCTGAGCGCGCGCTACGGCGTTGACACCCTGCGCGAGTATCGTCTGCTCGAACGCGAGCGTACGCAGAAGCCCCGCACACACAACGGGGTTTTTGATGAAGCCGCGCGACGCAACCAAGCCTTCCATCCGCAGGCAACGATTCTGCCGGGAGACCGCGACCCGCTCGACATTGTGTTGCGTCGTACGCGCGCACTGTTCGAGGACCTCGCACGGCGGACCGACCTCGCCCCGCAAGGCGAACGGCTCGCCGCCTTAGAGCAAGCAGCCGCACGCGTGCAGCCCGACGCGCTGGAGGCGCGGATCGAACTGCTGCAACGCCTATTGGACTTACGCCGCGAAATCGCATTCGCCAATCCGCTGCTGACGTCGATCTCTAAGATTCTGTTTATCACGCGTGAAGCCCTCCCGCCGGACGAGTACCACTGGGGCGTACACATGTGCGACCAATATTTCGGGTTTCACGCCACGTTGCATGGCACCACACAGGGGAACGGCCTCTATGTGCTGGAGGTACCTTGGTCGGCGCAGCCGCACGCGCGCAACCTGCTCGCCGAATCAACGGTCGTGGCGGGACCGCGCCGCGGCGAACGCTTGGAAAACGGTGGCTTTCTCGCGCCGGACGTATCGTACGACGGCCGGCAGATTCTCTTCGCCTACACCGACGGCGACCCCGCGATCCGAGTCTGGAACACACGCACGACCTTTCACATCTTCCGCTGCAACGCCGATGGCTCCGGCCTCGTGCAGCTTACGGACGGCCCGATGAACGATTTCGATCCATGCTGGCTGCCGAACGGGCGGATCGCCTTCATTTCAGAACGGCGCGGCGGCTTCGGCCGTTGCCACCGGCGCGAGGTCCCCACCTTCACACTGCACAGCATGTTCGATGACGGTTCAGACATCGTGGCCCTGAGCGCTCACGAAACCAACGAATGGCAGCCGAGTGTCGACAACAACGGCATGATCGTTTACACGCGCTGGGATTATGTGGATCGCGGCTTCAATCAGGCGCACCACCCTTGGATCACCTACCCCGACGGACGCGACGCACGTGAGTTGAACGGCAACACGCACCTTTCGGAACGTACCGCGCCGCACATGATCATGGACATCCGCGCGATCCCCGGGTCCTCCAAATACGTGGCCGTTGCCTGTGGGCACCATACGGAAGCGCGCGGGTCGCTGATCGTGATCGACACCTCGGTAGCCGACGACGGCGCGATGTCGCAAATCCGGCGGCTCACGCCTGACCAACTGTTGCCGGAGGCGGAGTTTTACGATTGGCAGACGGCCAAGGGATCGGCCGCCTACGCTTCTCCATGGCCGCTGAGCGAAACGTATTACCTGTGCGTGTACGACGGCGATGCGAACTCCCAGTACGGCACGATCGACTGTTCAAAGCGGCGTTATGCGGTGACGCTGCTGGATGCCTTCGGCAACAAGATACCGCTTTACACGCATCCGCAGATATCCTGCCTCAGTCCGATGCCATTGCACGCGCGGCCCCGCCCGCCGGTGCTGACGCATGGCACGCTGGTGGGGCGTCCCTGTCTGCCGGACGGCACGAAGCCCGCGCCGGTGTCGGATGAGCAGTTGCCAAAAACCGCAACCATCGGTCTGGTGAACGTCTACAACTCGCGGCGGCCATTTCCAGAAGGCACACGCATCGCGGCGTTGCGCGTGTGGCAGATCCTGCCGAAGCTCAAACCGATGGTCGGCGAACCACGGCTCGGTGTTTGCGACCAGACCCCCGGACGGCAGTACCTCGGGAGTGTACCGGTCGAGGAGGACGGCAGCGCACTCTTCGAGGCACCTGCCGGAGTTCCGATCCTCTTCCATGCAGTGAACGAACGCGGCGTCGCCGTGCAGGGCATGCGCAGCGTGACCTATGTCGCGCCCGGCGAGACCCTGATGTGCAACGGCTGCCACGAAGCGCGTACCGGGGCGGCCATAAGCGGACTGCGCGCCGCCGCCTCGCCGCTGGCCATGCGGCGTCCGCCATCGCGCCTGACCGCGGGGCCGGACGGCTCTAATCCCTACAATTATCCCCGGCTGGTACAGCCGGTACTTGACGCCAAGTGCGTCGGCTGTCACGGTGAAACGCGCAAAGCCTCGATGCTGGATTTGCGGCGCGGCGATCCGGACAAGAACCGCTTCGCATTCTTCACCTCGTTTTACAGTCTGGTGCCCTATCTTCAGTATTTCACCCATGCCTACCGCGGCGACTGGTCCAAGGTCGGCGTGCAGCGCGACGCATTCGTACCGCCGCACACCGAACCGGGCAAGTTCGGCGCGATGGCCTCACCCCTGCACACGCTTCTGGAAAAGGGGCATCACGATGTCGTGTTGACGGCGGAAGAGCGATTGCGGTTGCTGCTCTTCATGGATTCAAACGCCTCATACTTCGGTCACGATCACAACATCACGGCACAAGCCCGTGGCGATCGCGTTCTCCCGGTTTTACAATGATTGCTAGGCAGGATATGATACTCCTCGAAGCCCATCACGCGCCTGCGCGTGTTCGCTGTGTTCGCTGGCCCCAATGGAACTGACAAAAGAAATGAAAAAAACTCTGGCGTTTATCAACGTGGCAACTGCGATCGTCATCATATGCCTGACGGCCTTACCCTGGATGGTATTGCCTTCAGATGACAGGATTATTGGGGGATCTGACGGCCCAACAGCAATCTGGTTGGCCACGGACAACTTGAATGCGCTTTATGCTCTTCCTATGCTCCTCTGCGCACTCTTATTGGCAAATGCCTATGCGCTCTGCAAATCAACCAAAAAAGCCTCAACCGAAGCGTGACCGAACAACCTGCGCCGTGCGGCAGCCGCCCTCCACGGCGCACTATTGGAATCCACTGATGAATAACAAAGACCTCGAATTCTTCCGCTCCAAACGCGCCTTCGTCTGCGACATGGACGGCGTGATCTACCACGGCAACCGCCTGTTGCCCGGCGCAACGGAGTTTGTTGACTGGCTCCACCGCGAAAACAAGGAGTTCCTCTTCCTGACCAACAGCAGCGAGCGCACGCCGCGGGAACTCCGCGAAAAACTGAATCGGCTCGGTATCGACGTCGAAGAGAAGCACTTCTATACCAGTGCGCTGGCAACCGCCTCGTTCTTAGCCTCGCAGAAGGCGGACGGCTCGGCCTACGTGATCGGCCAGCCGGGACTCACCCACGCCCTCTATGATGCCGGTTACTCGATGAATGACAACGACCCCGACTACGTGGTGGTCGGCGAGACGCCCGAGTACACCTATGCACGTATTGTGCGCGCCATCCGCCACGTGCTCAACGGCGCCAAGCTGATCGGCACCAATCCAGATGTCACCGGTCCAATGGAGGAAGGGCTGGTGCCCGCCACCGGCGCACTCATGGCACCCATCGAACTAGCGACTAACGCCAAGGCCTACTATGTCGGTAAGCCAAACCCCCTGATCATGCGCCACGCACTCAAGAAGCTCGGCGTGCAGCGCGAAGAGACGGTGATCGTGGGCGACCGTATGGACACCGACATCATCGCGGGCATCGAGTCGGAGATCGCCACGATCCTCGTGATGAGCGGTGTCACCAACGAGCGCGAAATGCGGCGCTTCGCCTACCAGCCCGACGGCATGCTCGTCGGCGTCGGCGAGATACCTGGGTGATAACCTAACGCGGGCGTAGCCCGCAACCCAATTTAATTAGTTAGTGCATTAGTGCATTAGTTTGTCCGGGGACACGCTACCGCGCTTCGCAGTGCCCCCAAAAAACCTCTGTAGGTTATCGGGGTCGTAGTTTGACATAGGTTATCGGGGTCGTAGTTTGACATGAGACCTTTCGGGTTTCCAGCAACCTCAATACGCGCACCGTCGTCCGATACAAGGCTTGTTGGTTTTCAGCCGAGCCGCCATCCTTCTGCTGTCACCTCGGTTACCTTGCCACGGCAACACACTACCACATCGCGAAAACGCTTCACAACCCTTGATTGCCTCATGTCAAAATACGATGTCACCTGTAAAAGTGGATGCGCCTAAAACGGGTCAAAAAGGCTCATAGGGGCATTGATCCTTACCGATCGGGCATTTACTTTTACCGAAAACGGTTCGTTCGGGGGCGTCCGCAGGCGGATACGTCCCGCTGGCCGGGAAAAAAGTATACAATTCCCCCTTGGCGCGGGGCGTCCTTGTTTTTCGGACATGGTGGATGCCCCCGCCTTCGGCGGCCGTCAGTACGGCCTTCCTTGCGGGCCTTCCGCAGGCTTATGTCAGTCTAGGTACGACCCTCTTTTAGGCAGGATTATGCTGAGTATCTCGCGGTTACGCAATCCTTTTTCGATGCGGAGACGATCCGTCTCCGTCAGTCTCGGTTTTCTCATGGCTTTCTCCTCTGTTTGGTCCCGGCGGGATTGCCGGGCATAGGGAAGTATGCCGTTTCTCAAAGTAAATGCCCCCCTCCCCCAGGGGAGGGGAGAAGCGCCCCGTCCCATAGCCCCGGCCTGCCCTTCCCAAAATGGCAGACTCAATGCCCCCATTCCCTCTGGTGTCGTTTGGCAGACTCGATGCCCCCACCACGACACCGCTCTGGGGGCATTTGCTTTGACAAGCCACA
>JAKJHA010000095.1 GCA_022704125.1 Verrucomicrobiota bacterium
CAACTCGCGCTTGTGGTCGCGGATATCGGGCAGATCAGCTCCGGGTTCACCTATACCATTGCGACCTGTACCGGCGTTCTGACAGGCAGTTTCACCTCCCACAATCTGCCGCAAGAAACCTGGGGCGTACGCTACATCTGCACACCCGGCGCGGGCAAGATCATGCTGGTGCCGCGTAACGGCCTGTTGATCTTGATCCGGTAGGCGGGTGCCCTTTGCAACGCTTCGTCCCGACACTTCGTCACGTATACTTCGTTGCGTACACTTCGTCGTTAGCGCAATCGACTAGGTGTGGGGACTAAGTGTGAACGACTAAGCGTAAGCGACTAAGTGTACCTCCGCGCGTGGCGTGGAGGGCAAAAGCGGTGCCGCGACCCGCGCACAGCGCGGCTCTTGTCACCGCACTCCAAAATTTTCCGCAGTGCGGGCGCATGCATAGCATGATTTGGAGGGCGAGTGTCCCCGCGAGCCGCCTTCCGCTGTGCGGAAGGATGGGTGCCGGTTTCATCGCGGAGCCCCGGGAGGGGCAAGCGTCTGCTTGCCCGGCGGCGCATGCGCCGCCCACTTGAGCGTTGAAAGTTGAACGTTGAGAATTGAGCGTTTTCGTCTGTTAGGTTTGTCTCCCATCTTCATGCCGATTACTGTACCCTCTCTCTCTTTGAAGCAGAAGGAGGAAGGAGTTAACTATGAACCGTCCAATGCGAGCCACCGTCCTTTTCATGATTGCCCTTTGTACCGTAGCCGGGGGCGCACGCGCTCAAGCTGTCATCGACGGCATTCTGAAAGGACTCGAACCCCTGCCGCCGCGGCCGGGTGAAGAAGCCTGGACCTTTGTTCAGGAGCAGCGGAAACCGTTGTGGGAGGGCGGCCACGGCTGGAGCCCGCGTGAAGCGGCGGCGGGCGAGGCCGACCTGCGCCGCGGCGTGCGCGTGGACGCGCGTTTCCCCGACCCTGAAGGGCTGCTGAAGACCGCCTACGATGACTTGGCCCTTTTCCTGAAAGCTGGCAACGTGCCGACGAACGGCACCTTCGTCATCGAGACCGCCAAGGCCGAAACCCCGGTTTTCGAGGCCTACCGGATCGAGGTGGCGGCAGACCGCTGCCGTATCCTGGCGGCCGACACCGAGGGCATCCGGCGCGGCATTTTCGCGGTCGAGGATGCGATGCGCGCCGCGTGCGGCCCGTTCCTAATTCTGGGCACGGTCGAGCGTAAACCCTTCATCAAGTCGCGCATCTCCTGTTATTTCCAGCCCTTGAACATCAACCGCGTGCCCAGTTCTCCGGACGGGCTCTACTACTCCGACGGTTACCTCAACCGCATGGCTCACGACGGCATCAACGGGCTGTGGCTCTGGGTGCGTTTCGAGGACATCGTCAAGTCGGACACGATTCCCGAATTCGGCAAAAACCGCGACGTGCTTCTGGCCCGCCTGCGGCAGCAGGTCGAACAGTGCCGACGGTATGGGATCAAGATCTATCTCTTCTCGATCGAGCCTGAGAACTGGGACTCGAACAAGAACGATTATCTCAAGAGGCATCCTGAGATGGGTAGCGACGCCCCCGAGGGGTATACCCGATTTCTGTGCCCGTCGACTCAGGCTGGCGCGCGCTTCCTTTACGACGCGCTGAACAGCGTCTTCTCCGAGGTTCCCCATCTGGGCGGTCAGATCAACCTCACGCTGGGCGAGTATGCGTCGACCTGTCTGCGAACCGTCTCGCCCCACTCCGACCGCAAGCCGACCTGCCGCGCTTGCGCAAAAAAGAGCAACGCGGAGGTGATGCGCGATATCCTCGCCCCCATGGCCAAGGGCATGCACGACGCCAATCCCGACGCCGAGCTGATCGCATGGTACTACATCCCCTTTGCCACTTCCTTCGCGGACTGGTTCTACGAGATTCCCGCAGTCTGCAACAAAGACGTGTCGCTGCAGTTGAATTTCGAGTCCGGCGTGACGAAGCAGGTCTTCGGCAGGGGCCGCACGGGGTATGACTACTGGTTGGCCGCCCCGGGACCTTCCGTGCCGTACGATCGGTTTGCGCGTGTGGCCCGACAGGCCGGCATGCCGATGTCCGCAAAAATCCAGACCTGCAACTCGCACGAGGTGGCCACCGCGCCGCAGATCCCGGTTCCGGGCCTGCTCTACCGGAAATTCAAGGCCATGCGGGAGCTGGGCGTTTCCCACGCCATGCTTTGCTGGTACTTCGGCAACTTTCCGGGGATCATGAACAAGGCGGCGGGCGCACTTTCGTTCGAGCCCTTCCCTGAATCGGAAGAGACATTCCTGAAGGAGCTGGCGCGCCCCGACTGGGGCAAGCAGGCGGACAAGGTTGCCCAGGCCTGGAAGCGGATGGCCGACGGGTATGAGCACATGCCGCTGATCACGGAGTTCCAGTGGTGGGGCCCCATGCACGATGGCGTGGTCTGGCCTCTGCTGCTGCGTCCGCAGGACGCTCCGCTCGTTCCGACGTGGATGAATCCGGCACCCTTCCCGCCCTGCGGAGACCGGATCGGTGAGTGTCTGGCGCAGGCCTATACCCTTTCCGAGGCCGTCGAGTCGTGCCGTACCCTGAGCGCCGGATGGAACTGGGGCGTGGATTTGCTCCGGACGCTGGAGTCCGCCCCGGGGCTTCTGCCGGAACGCCGTCTGGACATCGGCGTGGCCAAGGCGTTGGGCATCCAGTTCCGTAGCGGGCTGAACATTCTTCAGTTCTACGATCTGCGCGAGCGTATGGTTCATGAAACTCCCGCCCAGCAGCTTGAGACGATCAAGGAACTGCGCCGGATCGCCGAAGAGGAGTTGAAAAACGGCGGCGAACTGGTCGCCCTGTGCGAGGCCGACTCGCGTCTGGGCTTCCATTCGGAGGCCGGCGGCTACAAGTATTATCCCGCGAAAATCCGCTGGCGCATGAAGCAGATCCAAGGCCTGCTCGACAAGGAATTCCCCGCGCTCGAGCGCGAGATCGCGAGCGGCACGGATGTCTTTGCCGCCTACTCCGGACGCAAGCCAGACGGCCCCGCCGTGCGCAGCCTCTTCTGCGCGGACACCGGCACGCGTCTGTCCGGCAATCCCGCCAACCACCGTCCGCCCGACGGACTGGAGTGGCAGACCTGTTCCGGCACCAACGCCGCCGTGCCCGAGATCCGCTGGGCCTGTTGCCACGACCGCGACGCCTTCTACGTGCTGACCGAGTGCGTTGGCGAACACCTGAAAAAGGCGGGCTCCGTAACGCTCACGGTCGAGCCGCGCAGACTGTGGCCGACGCTCAATTACAGCATTACCTGGTTCCGCATGAAAGACAACCGCGGCTGGTACGGCTGGCGGCGCATCCCGTTCGTCTCGCTCCAAGCTGATCCGGTCGTCCCCAAACCGCTACGTGTCAATGTCAGGAACGAGATTGCCGGAGTGGGAGAAACGTCTTGGATCGCTCGGAACCCCTGGGGGCCGCGTCTTCTGATCAACACCGACAATCCGGCCAACCTCGGCTGGCTGTTTTTCGAGCGCGGCCTGTAAACCGAAAAAGAGCGGATTTTTCAACGCTCAAGTGGGCGGCGCATGCGCCGCCGGGCAAGTGACACTTGCCCCTCCCGGTGCTCCGCACTGAAACCTGCGAAACCATCCTTCCGCACGGAGGAAGGCGGCTCGTGGGGACACTCGCCCTCCAGTCCATGATCCGGCTCGCGCAGTGCCGGGAGGGACGAGCGTCGCTCGTCCGGGCGGCGTTTCACGCCGCTTCTGAACGCCGAACGCCGAACGTCGAACACTGAACGCCGAACGCAGAAAAAGCGGCGTTGCGCGGAATACCGCTTGCCGCCGCACTGGTATAAACGACTAAGGGTGACGCGGCAGGGTGACGTAGAAGGCTGTGCCTTGACCGGGGGCGCTCTCGACCCGCACTTTGCCGCCATGTGCATCGACAATGGCCTGGACGATATTGAGGCCCAATCCTAGGCCTTTCTCCGCTTCTCGGGCCTGTTGGCCGCGGAAAAGCCGTTGCCAGATCAGTGCGCACTCCTCCTGCGGGATACCGATGCCGGTGTCGCGGACACAGATGGTGATACCGGTGTCGTCTGCGGTGAAGGAGACGGTGACCGATCCGCGCTGCGGGGTGTACTTGATGGCGTTGTCGATAAGGTTGGCGAAGACACGCGCCAGACGCGCCCGATCGCCCCTAACGAGCATGTCCGCAGTTGGCAGATCGGTTTTAAGGGAAACCTCCTTCTCTTCCGCGACGAGCGTGTAGAGATCGATGATCTCGTCGATCAGCGTGATCAAGTTGAAGGGCTGGATATTGAGCCTGACGAAGCCGCTCTCCATTTCGCGCGCGTCCATTAGATTTTGTAATTGGAGTTTGGCGCTGTCGCAATCTTCGATGATGTCTGCCAGCGTGTCGGACACGTCTTGCGGGAGGTCGCGGTGGTTTAGGGCGAGTTCAGCGGCACCGCGGATGCGGGTGAGGGGCGTGCGGAAGTCGTGTGCGATGTTGTCCATCGTCTGCCGCATGGCTTGGATCAGATTGGCATACTTTTCGGTGACGATCGTAAAGAGGCGGCCGAGGGTGTCGAGTTCGGCGATCAGGCTTTTGACGGGAGGCGCACCGGTCTCAAAAGCACCGGTCTCAATGATGTGACTCATGGAGCCGGTGATGTGATGGATGGGGCGTAACGTGAGCACCATCATGAAGATGCCGGAGAGGACAGAAAACAGGGTTGAGAGCAGCGCGAAAACCAGCAGCATGCGGGCCAGCATGCTCTTTTGGTCGACCTCTAGAAACGATCCCTTGCCTACCTGCAGGACACGTCCGTCTTCGAGCAGGGAAGTATGGATCTGGATGTGGCGGCCGAGGGACTTGATGTAATACTCACTTAGGCCGGCAGGCGGAAGAGACGAGTCCTCCTGCGGGGGCGTATAGACGCGCCAGTCGGGCAGGTCGATCTTTTTGGGCCAGGTTATGGTGTACTCCACCTGACCGCGCCGGTTGATGACGCGGACGATGAAGATGGTGGATGGAGGGTAGCGTTCCATCGTGACCTGTTCCGCCAGCAGGTTGCTGCCGGCACTCTGCTGGATGAGTTCAACCAGCTCTTCGCTTTCGGCGGTCACGTCTTGCCGGTCGTACCCGCGCGCGGATTTCGTGATGATGTGGCTGGCGAGCACGTAGATGCTGACGGTGCAGAGCGCGTAGACCACAAGGTAGCCTAAGCATAGGTAGAAGGCGAAGGAACGGAAAACCTTATTGATCCGTCCGGAAAACATAACCGACTCCGCGCAGGGTTTGGATCAGCTTTTTATCGAAGTCGGCGTCGATCTTGTTGCGAAGCCGGCAAACAAGGACGTCGACGATGTTGGTTTGGGGGTCTATGTCAAGGTTCCAGATGCGTTCGAGGATCAGAGCTTTGGTGAGCGGACGGTCGGGGTTGCGCATCAACAGATCGAGGAGGGCGAATTCACGTGGCTGGAGATCGATCTTTTTGTCGCCGCGCACAACGGTGCGGCGCAGCAGGTCCACATGCAGGTCGCCGACGCTGATGGTGGTTGCGGTCTTGCCCTTTTGCGGTGCCGTTGCCGTGCGGCGGGTGATGGCGTTCAGGCGTGCTGAGAGTTCGGAGAATGCGAAGGGCTTGATCAGATAATCGTCGGCGCCCGACTGAAGACCGGAGACCCGGTCGCCGACAGCGTTTTTGGCACTGAGCACCAGTACGGGCGTGAGGTCGCCGCTGTTGCGCATCTGCTTGAGCACGGTGAGGCCGTCGATTTCCGGAAGCATGATATCGAGCACGACGGCGTCGTAGCGGTGGGCTTGCCAGAATGCTCGGCCTTCGGTACCGGTAGATGCAGTCTCGACGGTGTGGCCCTCTTGGCGTAGTCCGCGGCTGATGAACGCCTGGATTTTTTTATCGTCTTCGATGACAAGCACGCGCATGACGGCCTCCTGTGGCTATAGCTCTTTGAAACGGGCAAGCGGATCGTCGTCCGGATGATCGTTATTGTAAATGAAGTGCGCTTGTAACACGGCGACGATGACGAGCAGCGGTAACAGTAGCTCCTGCCCCTCTTCAAGGGCGGTCATAAGCGCGTACATGGAGTCGGAGAGGCGGATGCCGAGATCTTTGCGGAAGACGGCCGGTAGACGGTCTGTGATTTGGATCAAAATGAGGGTGCCGCCCAAAAAACCGATTGACCAGGAGACCGGATGAAACTTGAACAGTCCGATCCACAGTCGGCGCAGGAAATAGAGCAACGTGCCACCGCAAACCAAGATCACAACCACGAAACAGGCGGCGACGATCAGGCGGTCGGCCAACGGGTTGACGGGGTTGGTGAGAAACCTCAATTTGAACGGGGTGCCGCGTGTGGCGCCCGGCAGATTGGAGGGGGTTATCAGCAATCTGTGCCAGTCGAGTTGGCGGCAGATCGCAAAGAAAGAGATCAGGGAAAAATTGGTGAGCCAGAACGGGCGCGACCGCGAGGCGTGCATCGGCGGCACCAGCCAAAAGAAACCGATCTGGAAGAAAAGAAGCCCGACCGTGACGACCTCGATTGTCGAGTTGCCGTCATCGTCGAAGTGGGTCTGGATCCACTCTGGCGTCGCGATGGCCCAGATGAGGAACAGTATAGCTATACCAACCAGCCAGATCAAGGGGGCGGCCAACCAAGAGTATTTGCCTTTGAGAATGTCCATTGTTCGCTACGATTCCTCCTTTAGTACAGAACGGTGTAGTTTGTACCCTTATGCGCCGCCAGATGCAAGCGGTTTTTGTAATGTTCCTGTAATGTTCAACTTTCAACGTTCGGATGCAATGTGGTACAATGTCCGCAACCAGATTGGAGGTTGGCTGTGATGATTCCGCAATGGGTGATAGAGAAAAAGCGCGACGGCGGCGTCCTCGAAGCGGATGACATTCGCGCGTTTATTGAAGGCTACACGACCGGTACGATCCCGGACTACCAGATGGCCGCGCTGGCCATGGCGATCTTTTTCCAAGGCATGACGCCGGAAGAGACGGCGGCGCTGACCGACGCCATGATGCGCTCCGGTGACTGTCTGTCG
Source organism: Verrucomicrobiota bacterium (assembly GCA_022704125.1). Classification (GTDB taxonomy): domain Bacteria; phylum Verrucomicrobiota; class Kiritimatiellia; order RFP12; family UBA1067; genus DUPH01. Next base: position 7,051 of record JAKJHA010000095.1, read on the forward strand.
TTCGAGGGATGGCCGCGTCCTACGGCGGACAAGCATTCAACCGGCGGCATCGGCGACAAGCTGTCGATGGTGATTGGCCCGCTTGCGGCTTCGGCTGGGTTGGCGGTGCCGAAGATTTCCGGGCGCGGACTCGGTATCACCGGCGGCACACTCGACAAGTTGGAGTCGATTCCCGGTTATTCTACGCAACTTTCAATCTCCGAGTTCCAGCGCGTGGTCGCCGAAGTCGGCTGTTCGATCACCGGCCAGACCGCGCGCTTGGCCCCGGCCGACAAAAAGCTCTACGCGTTGCGCGATGTGACCGGCACCGTTCCCAGTATCCCGCTGATCACCGCCAGCATCATGTCCAAAAAGCTCGCAGCGGGTGCCGACACGCTGGTCTTCGATGTCAAGTGCGGACGTGCCGCCTTCATGCAGACGCTAGACGAGGCACGCGAGTTGGCGCACAGTCTGTTGCAGGTCGGCGGGGCGCTGGGGCGTCACATGGGTGCGCTGATCACCGATATGACGCAACCGCTGGGGCGCGCAGTCGGCAACGCCGTCGAGGTGGCCGAGGCGATCGAAACGCTCAAAGGTGGCGGCCCGGCGGACACCCGTATGCTGATGATCGAATTGACCGCGTTGATGTGCGAGCGTGGCGGCGTGATGCCCGACCGTGCGACGGCGCGACGTGAACTGGCCGAGCGACTGGACGACGGCCGTGCATTGGATGTGTTCCGCCGCATGGTCGAGGCGCAAGGCGGTGACGCGTGCGTGATCGACGACCCGCTGCGTCTACCGCAACCCGGCGCGGTGGTGGAGGTGCCCGCGCCGCGCGACGGGATCGTTGCCGATGTTGACGCGCGGCAGGTCGGGCGCGTAGTGCTGCAGCTGGGCGGTGGGCGTACCACCACCGATGATGTGATCGATCCGGCGGCCGGTGTCGATCGGTTGGTGCAGGCCGGTGAGACGGTCGCGCGCGGTCAGCCCTTGATGCGACTGTTGGCGTGCGACGCCGCACGCGCCGAGGCGCTGTTGCAGGAGGCGGCTGTTGCGGTACAACTCAGCGAGACGGCACCGGCCGAGCGGAAGTTGGTGATTGAAGAGGTGGCTCCGAACAAGGGAGAATAACAATGACTATAGACGCTCATGCGCGACGGAATTTGATCGCGGCAGCACGTGAGGCGGCGACACGCGCTTATTGTCCTTACTCGAACTATCCGGTGGGGGCGGCGTTGTTGACGCGCGAATGGCAGATCGTCACCGGCAGCAATGTCGAGAATGTCTCGTTCGGCCTGACCCTGTGCGCAGAGCGCACGGCGCTTGTTAAGGCGGTCAGTGACGGCATGCGCGAATTTATAGCGCTGGCGG
>JAKJHA010000096.1 GCA_022704125.1 Verrucomicrobiota bacterium
CCGTATCGCCGACATGTGCAAGGCCGCCGGCGTAACGGATCTTGTCATGTGCGATACCCGTGGCGTGATCCACAGCGGACGCACGGACCTCAACGACCACAAACGCCGCCACGCCTCGGACACCCCAGCGCGTACCCTGCAAGAGGCGCTACGCAGCGCGCACGTCTTCATCGGCGTTTCGGTGGCGGACTGTGTGACAGCGGACGACGTGCGCGGTATGACCGACTATCCGGCAATTTTCGCCATGTCCAATCCCGACCCGGAAATCCGCCCTGATACCGTAGCCGAGGTATTGGGTGACAGGCCGTATGTCATGGCGACGGGCCGCTCCGACTATCCCAATCAGATCAACAACGTGCTGGGCTTCCCCTACTTGTTCCGCGGTGCGCTGGATGTGCATGCGCACACCATCAACATCGCGATGAAGGTGGCGGCCTCCGAAGCACTGGCCGCGCTGGCGCGCGAGCCTGTGCCGGCCGACGTGCAGGCGCTTTATCCTACCGAACGGCTTGAGTTCGGCAACGGCTACGTGATCCCCAAACCGTTTGACCGCCGCCTCTTTGTCGAGGTCTCGTTCGCGGTAGCGCGCGCAGCGGTCGAGTCCGGCGCGGCACCGGCTGACTTCGATCTCGCCGCGCTCAGAGCCAGCCTCGAAGCCCGCAACGCAGACCGCGCGTAGCGCGGTCAATATCCGCCGCGGAACCCAAAGTTCTCGCGCGTCAAACCGCGTGGCAGTTCCTTGATGAACCGTGAGGGTTTGCAATAGAACACACCGCCGTCGCGCGTGCGGCGCATTTCGGGCGCGCACAGCACCAATTCGTCCTTGGCGCGCGTGACCGCCACGTAAAAGAGGCGGCGCTCCTCGGCATCGTTTTCACTTTCACCCATCGACCGGCTCGACGGGAACATGCCTTCGGACGCCCAGATGACGATCACCACCGGCCACTCCAGCCCCTTGGCTTGATGGACAGTGCTGAGATGCAGCATATCCGCATGCTCGCGCGCCATCTTATCGTACTCGTGATCCACGTTGGTGAGCAGCGCCACCTCTTGCAGGAAACCCGCTACCCCGCCGTCGCTCCTGCCGATCTGTAACGCCAACTCGCGAATATCCTCCTCACGCTTATCGGCGTTGTCATAGACCTTGGTCAGATAGGTGCGGTAGAACACGTCGCAGAACCGCTGCACCGCTTCGCCGCCGTTGGTCGAGAGCCCCTCGTCGTGGTACGCCGCCAGCAGCCGATCGATCTCCTGCCACTGTCCGCGCACGGCGGGCTTGAGCGCCGCGACCAAACGCGCACGCTGCTGCGGGTCGCTCGTCTCAAAGCACTCGCCCAAGGTTTTCCACAGTGTGTCAACTGTCTTTTCGCCGACACCGCTGAGCAGACCGAGCAGCCGCCCGAACGCCACGCGGTCGGAACGGTTTTCGCAGACCCGCAGAAAAGCGACGACATCCTTGACGTGCGCCTGCTCGAACACGCCGATACCTGATGTGATCACGAACGGCAGGCGCGCGCGTCCGAGCATCATCTGTAGCTCAATCGAATGGAAATGCGCCCGGTAGAGCACCGCCATGTCACGCAGTGCATAGCCGTCCTGCTGGAAACGCTGGATCACGGCCAAAACCGTACGCGCCTGCTCATCTCCGTCGCGCAGAAAGAAGACCTGCGGCTTGTTGCGCGATTTGCGTGTAGGGCGTAACGTCTTCTGGAACTGCTCGGGATTACCCTGGATGCAGGCGTTCGCCACCGCCAGCACTTCGGGCACGCTACGGTAATTACGTTCCAGTTTGACGATCCGGCACCCCTCCCAACGTTTCGGGAACTCCATGATATTCCTGAAGTCCGCACCGCGCCACGAATAGATACACTGAAAATCGTCGCCCACCGCCATCACGTTACGGTTGAGACCACCCAGAATATCGACCATGCGCGCTTGCAACAGATTGGTGTCCTGATACTCATCAACCAGCACATGTCGGAAGCGGTTCTGATAGTAGTCGCGCACCGCTTCGTGCTCCACCAGCAACCGCAAGCCATTGACCAGCAGGTCATCAAAGTCCATCGCCCCCATCGCCAGCTTGCGTTCACTGTACAGATTAGCGACCTTGATGATCTCCATCGGATCCACGCACAGGTCATGAATCCTCTGCTCCAACACATCCTCGAGGTCGCACGCGCGGTTGGCGGCAGAGCTAATCAAGGACGCGATGACGTCTTTCTTGGGGAAATCTCTTTTGTTGCGCACGGCGTCTTTGATGCAGTGGTCGATCAGCGTGTGCGACTCATCGCGATCCAAAATGGTGAAGCTATTGGAGTAACCGAGCCGGTCGCCGAAACGCCGCAGAAAGCGGTTGCAGACGTGATGGAACGTGCCGTTCAGCAGGCTGCCCACGGCGTCACCGGCAACCTCTTTGGCCCGCTCCAACATCTCGCGCGCCGCGCGATTGGTGAAGGTCAACAGCAGCAGACCGTCGGGATGTTCTCCGCGTTCAATCAGATACGCCACACGGTACACCAAAGTACGCGTTTTGCCGGTACCGGCCGCAGCGAGCACCAGCAAGGGGCCATCGCCCGCCGTCGCGGCCTCACACTGTTCCGGGTTCAAGAGCTTCGAGTAATCAGTCATGGAGGGGCTCATGATACGCGACCCATCCGCGAAACTCAATGCTACGTGACCGTAATTCGCTATTCGTTATTCACCGTCCACGTGATGGCCTGCTCTATCTCAGGATTGGCAGAGCGGCCGAGCGGTCGTCCGCTGGCTGTTTTGACGTTTTGTATTTGGACGCTTTGGGTCAATGCATAAGGAAAGGGACGCGCCGTTTTGGCAGAACCGATCGGATCGCCGAAGACAAAGACGCCCTGATAATCTTTGCTGTGCTTGCCGTCATCAATGGTCAACCCGTCGATCTTGATCGTGCGCGGCATGAAGCAGGGATAACCGAAATCGTGCATCCCGTCGTTGCTCATGCCGAAAAGAACCGGACGCGCCGGAACGTTCCCGGCACCCGGAACCCAGCGGCAATTCCGGACCACGACATCGCCGTCCCACGTCGATCCGTAGTCCGACCGGAATGAGATTAGACTGCCGCCGTGAAGGGTCGAGTCCTCCACCAGCAGCGTCCCGCGCCCGATCGCATTGAGCCCCGCGTACCCCAAGGTACTCTTCCGAATCGTGTATGTACCGCCCACGCCTTGGTGGACATCCATCCTTGAAAGCGAGCACGCTTCAAGCAGGATATTTTTCATAAAGTTGCTGCCGACCACGCCCCAACGGCTGCGGTCGTTGATGGCCTCCATGCGACACCCGATCATTTTGAAATTGACCACATGCGAGGCGCTGTAGCCGTAAGACCCCATCGAAACCGGCTTTCCAATCGCGCCGATCGTCCTGTACGTCTTGCGCGGGTCGATCATGCAGTCACGCAACGTGATGTCGGCGGCCTCGCTGACACTCAGGAAACCGCCGTACGGATGCCCGAACTCTCCTTCGCCAACCACGCGATGCACAAGCCCTTGCACCTCAGTGTTCGAGCGTGTGATGCGGATGTTCCGCCCCCAGTAGTTGTAGCCCTTCTCTTGGCGCATGCTGTTGCCGGTGTGTGTGAAGATCCCACCGCGCAAGATCAGCGGTTGCGGATCGATCGGCCGCGCCGTCACGCGGGTGATCGTCTCATAGTCCCACATGATGTCGCCTTCGATGGTGCCATCCCGGCGCAAGATAAAAGACTCCTGCTGGGCGGTGCCGTTGTTCTGGTTCAAGCCGCGGCGGATGAAGATTTTTTTGTTGTTGTTCTGCACCGTCACGAGGCAATCCGTCGGCGGCTTGGCATCCAATTGACGCTGATCTCGCGACAGCTTGTCGATCTTGAGCGGCACCGGCTTCAAGAGCGACCGCACCTCAAACAGCGTCTTGCGGTGGTTTTCAACATCCAAGCTGTCATCGATGATGAAGCGCGAGGTGCCCCAATCGGTGTCGGTCGCGATGATGGCGGTCAAAGCGCGGCGTCCCAGATGATAGGTAGCACCGGCCTTGGTCTTCACGCGCTTGCCCTGTGCATTCGCCGCTTCGTGCGCCTTGCAGATCGCGGGGAGATCATCCGCCACGCCATCCCCCACTGCGCCGAACGCCTCGTAGGTCACGACATCCTCGGCCCCTTGGCCTTCAGCCGGCTCCGCACCATAAACGATCTGCGCCCCGCACACGACCGTCACCAAAAATCCGATCATCGTCATCTTCATCATCATCACGTCCCCCTCCCTCTCGTCACCCTATCGGCAACGCATCATTTTTTCTGATAAAACCGGACATAGTCAATTTCGTAGCGTTGCGGGAAAATCGAATCATCGATCCCCTTCTGGCCTCCCCAACTTCCACCGATCGCCAGATTCAAGATCAGGTAGTGCGGCTTGTGAAAAGGATTGGCGTCATCCACTCCGGCCTTGGACAGCGGACAGGTGAAGTAGAGGGTTTCATCGTAGTAGAAGTCCATGCGGTCGGCGAACCACTCCACGGCATAGATGTGGAAGTCGTCCGACGGCTTCTGATCGTTCAGCTTGCCTCCGGACGAGGTGTGCCTTCCCTTCCCTGTGTCGAACCAATGCAAGTTCGCATGAACGGTGGCCGGCTCATGTCCCACGAACTCCATGATGTCAATCTCACCGCAGCGCGGCCAGCCGATGCCGTGGATGTTCGTGCCGAGCATCCAGATCGCCGGCCACATGCCGCGCCCGCGCGGCAGCTTGGCCCTGACCTCCACGCGTCCGTAGGCCAACGCGAATGTACCATCCGTGGTCACGCTTGCCGCCGTGTACGACGCGGTCTTACCATCCGGCGCGGTATAAGCCTCCTTGCGCCCTTCAATGATCAGTCGGCCATTCTCAACACGCGCATTTTCCGCACGATTGACCGTATAGTATTGTGCTTCTTTGTTGCGCACAAATCCCTTTTCATAGGTCCATTTGGACGGGTCGGGTAATCCGTCCCGATCAAATTCATCCGCCCACACCAGCGTCCATCCCGCGCGTGTCTGCGCTGAGACCGTCACCGCGGCCAACACGGCCATTACCGCCATCCCCCACTGCTTCATACACCCTCCCTTTTCCCTTTCACTCAACTTCGTACAACGCCCCGAACACCTGTTCCGACAACGCGCCGTCCAACGTCAGCGGCGTAACCTGCACTTCGACCACGCCACGCTGCGTGAGCGTGAACGGCTCCTTGTACTCCGGCGAATCCGCCTTCGGCGCACTGCCGTCCAACGTGTAACGCACACGTACCGATGGCTCTTTGACAAGCCGGATTTGCGTACCACGCGCCACACGCCCGCCCGCTGGCTCCAACCGAACCCGCCACGCCGCAGGCGACAACTCAGGCGCGATGCGTAGGTCGTCGAACAGCGACTCAAAGCGTCCCCCGCCCTTGCGGGTGTCGTAGGCCGCCATGGCCGTCACGATCGTGTTGCCCGCAAATTTACCGAGCGGCACCGTGATCTGCGTCCATGCATCAAGCCGGCCGCGCTTGACCCCCGGAAAAGTGGAGATGCCGTCGCGGTCCACCGAGCCGCTCTGGCGCAAGGTCTTGCCATCGGCGAACAAAAGATCAATGCCCGTACCGCGCCCGCTTTCATTGAGCGGCTTGAACCAGTAGGTCAGGACCGTGTCGGGCATCACAAAGACCGGTTGTTTGAACAGCGTCTGATACACGAAGGAGTATGCGGGATCATCAGAAACCCCGGCGAGCCGCACGGCGTAGCGCCCGCTGTGCGCGTCCGCGCGTTCGACCGCACCGCAACGGTTATCGCTCACCCGGCGCAACCCGCCACCCCGCGTGGCCACCGTGTCAACAACTGCCGCAGGCTCGCCCGGCTCAAACCCGCTCGCCAACTGCGTCGGCACGTCCCCCGGATCCAGCGCGGGCGGCACCGTCGACAGCGAATTCGCGAAAGTCCGCACATGACGGCGGTCCGCCTCAACCCGCAAGGGACCGCGCTCGAACAGCGTGCCCACCACCTCGCCCCGTGCCGGAGCCGAGAAGGACAGATGCGGCGACAGCACGCGATCAAACACGCCGTTGAGCACCTCCAAGCGTCCGGCCCGCGCCTCGATTGGCCCGGTCAGTGTGTTGAACTGTTCGAGCCGCACCGTGCCGCTTCCCTCCAGAATAGCCGTGGCCGGTCCCGCCCACATCTGCGAATTTAGCAATCGCGCTGTGCCGCGATCGGCAGGTAGCGTGACAATCGCGGCCTGCGCCCAGTCGCCCAACGACACGAGTTGCGTCAGCGCCATATCGACGCGCGCGCCACGCGTCATCTCAAACACCACGGCCCGGCTGCCCGTGTCCGTGCCGTGCATCAGCACCTGCGCGCGGCAGTCGCCGCGAAATGCGAGTCCGTCATAAGCCGCATACAAGAAGGTTCCCCGCAGCCGCGCATCCCGGAAATCACGTATGACGATCCCCTCAAGATGCTCACGCTGAAATTGAATGACGCGCCCGCCCACATCGCCGGGCCGCTCGCCCTCCACGCGCGGCAAATCCTTCGGCAGGCGACAGGCGTAATGCGGATTGAACTGCACATCCTCGATCCAGCCGGTCGCCTTGCATCCACCCACGAACAAGCCGCGCCGGAACATCGCGCCAGCGAGATACGAGACCCGGTGGCCGTCGCTACGGTGTGTGGCAAGATCAACCGCTTGCCAGGCGTTGCCGATCGTCACATCCTTCAGCCAGCAGTGCTTTCCGAGCGCGCGCACGGTCCACGGATACGGTTCCGGTGCCTTCAACGGTTGCTCTGGATACCAGAAGGTCACGCCCCGCAAGCCGGAGCCGCCAGCCAAACTCACAAAGGGCGATCCCGATTCCGCGCCACGGTTGTGATGGACCAGCAGGACCGTCCCGCCCGATACCGTGTGATGCGGCACATCCGAACAACCGCGCAACTCCACGCCAGTCGGCACGACGATGTCGCCCCGAAACGCGTACCGCCCGCCGGGCACATAGACCGTACCGCCGCCGGGATTCGCGCCCGCTTTGTCCAGCGCCGCCTGAAACGCCGCCGCGTTATCCTCGCGCTCCGGCGACGCACCAAATGCGGTCACCACAAACAGCGCATCGGACTTTGGTCGCGGGAACGGCGGCGGATCACCCCAGACAACCGGTTCGCCCGCCTTGCCGCAAGCTGCCGCGTGAACCATCACATCGCCAGCCGCATCCAATCCGTCCACGCGCGCCTTTGCGGCGTCGAATCCGAGCAACCGCACTCGGCGGGCCGCCAACGTGGCGCGCCCCAGCGCGCAATCCATCGCCGTAAGTTGACCGTCAGGCACACAAGTCACATCGGCCGTCGCAAGGTCGCAGGCATGAAAGGTCACCACACCGCTGCCGTCGTTGGCCGTCACGCCCTCGAACCGGCACGAATGAAACTGCACCACGGCATCAAAGGAGGGTATGCCGAACCACGCATGTTCGGTACCCGCGAACGCGCAACGGTATGCGGAGAGACCGACCTGATTCAACGCCTGCACTTCACAGGCGCGTCCGCAACCGGTGAGACGCGACTCCGCCATCACCGCATTAGTAGTGCCGCGCGCGCCCTTGCGGAAAACCAAACCGCGACGGTATCCGAAGACTTCCAGCCGCCAAATATACTCCCAGTCGCTACGACCAATCATCACGCCAACCGTGTCTTCGCGCAACAGGTGGTCGCGCAGCGCGGACGCGGACGGCACACCAGGCAGGCCGCTCTCCAGCCAGACCGCTGGCGCGACCGTCACCTTGCTGATGCGCCCGATGTCGGTGGTGCTGTCGATCTCAATGCCGGTCTTCAATGCGCAGATTTTGAGATTGCGGAAAGTGTGTAGCTCATTGCCGTCCGGCCCGATGCAGATCGCTTTCCAAGCATTGACAAAGGTGCAGTCCGCCACGGTCTGATTGTCGTTGGCGGGCATCGTGGCATTCTTGATGGTCCAAGGATAAGGCACCGGATCAGGCAGCCGCTGTTCTGGATACCAGAAGGTCAGCCCTACCAGACCGCCACCGCGCTCAATCGAAAAGGTGGCGGGCGCGTCCTCGCGACCCTTGTCCGCCGTGATGCTCAAGAGCGTTCCGGCCCCAGGGGCCTGCGCGGAAAAATCACCGCGCAACGTCACGCCTTCACGCACGATAATGCGCGAGGCAATGCGGTATGTGCCCGCCGCCGCGAACACCGTACCGCCGCCGCGCTGCGCCGTCCGGTCGATCGCGACCTGCAAGAGCGGCGCGGCATCGGTGTCGGTTGCGGCAGGCGG
>JAKJHA010000097.1 GCA_022704125.1 Verrucomicrobiota bacterium
AACCGCCGCGCCTGCAACCGGATAGCGCGCCGCCCAAGCCGGATCGCCGTAAAACGCGACGGTGTCACGATCCCAAAGCAGACCGAGTTCATCACGCGCACGCATGGGGTGTCGTTGGCAAAAGACCTTGACGCTACGGTAGTCGTCTGATTCAGGTTGTGTCCGCAACGCGTTCGGGAAGCGCCGTCCCATCTCATGCAACAGAGATTGGTTGTTCAGGAAAAATGCCTCGCTCAGCGTCAGGCGTCCATCCTCGAACAGCAGGCCCGTCCCCCACCCCATGTACCCGTAAAACGTGACCGCAGTATAGCCGATCATCTGCGCGACACCTCCGCTGTGCAACCACGCGGTGGTCATGCAATCACGCGTATCGATATGGCCGATCAAGCAGTTGCCCACCGGCAGATAAACCTTGGGACTGGGCGACTCGAACGGGTGCCGCGTGTTGTCGGTACTCACCGCATAGAGTGCGCCGCGTTCATGAATCACCGCACCTCCCGGCAGGTTGTAGGCGATCTGCCAGTCCCGTTCTGTAGCGTGGCCGCTGGTGTAAAAGACATCGACCGGCATCTCGCGGAATGCCTGCGCCAAGGCGCGCGCGGCATCCGGCGTCACGTTGCGATGCTCGGCGGCGACCGTACCGGAAGATTTCCGCCAAAAGTCCGACGGTGCGTTTTCGTTCGTGGCGAAACCGGCATCCAACCGCGACAGAAGATCCGGCCCCATACTGGTCGCACCACGTCTAATGGTCAGCGGCTCACGCAACTTGACCGCACGCGCGGCGTCGTCGGCCTCATAGCCAGTCAGAATGCCCCAGAGCAAATCTCCGTACGGATCATCATCGAGTTGACGCGTCAGTCGGTGAACCGCCAGAACAAACCCGCGTCCGCAGGTCTCTGGCGGTTCGACAAAACACGCATAGTTCGGAAAGAGCCGCTGCAGGCTGGGCAAGGACTGCTCCAAGTGTCCGGTCGGATAGAGCACAACTTCCGCTTCATATTTCGTACGCAGCAGCTCGATCACGCGACGCCACGCCGGCCGTGTAACCGTTGCCTCGCTCGCCACCACCGCATAGCTACGCATCGGATTGAGCGTCATCGCGGCGGATGCGCTAGAGAGCCGCCACTCGGATGTCGTCTGCACGTCAGGCCGCACAAGCCCCGGCGCCAGCAGCAGACCGACAGCCACCGCTATCGCGCGGTGCGTAACGGTGAGTTGACGTCCGCTGACGCGCACCGTGCTCATGCCAGCAGTTCCCGGGTCCGCTCGATCTGGTCATTGTCGCCCAGCACCAGAACCACGTCGCCGGCCTCAAGTGTCGCATCGGCGGTGGGATTCACATGGGTGGTACCCTGTCGCTCGATACCAATGACGCTTGCACCGACGCGCGCCCGCAGGTTAAGCGCCCGCAGCGATTGACCGCATACCGACGAACCTTTGTGCACCGCGAGCCGCTCGGTGTGAATGTCCAGAAGCTCTGCCGCTGATTCCGTGGGATTGGTTTCGACCTCCTTCGTCAACACGCCCCGTAACATTGCCAGCGAGTCTGCGCCCAGCCGCCAGAAGAACTTCCATCCGAACACCGCCGCCAGCAGCAGGATCACCGCGATGACGGCACGCGCCCACCCCTCTTCCGGCATGATCGATCCGCTCAGCAGCACCATCTCAATGAAAAGGATGATCACACCCGACACACCGAACAGCACGCGTGTGAGCCTCTGAAACGACTCCGCCCATGAGGTCGCTTGAACTTTGGGCGGAATCAGAACGTTCGTGACGGCGATACCCAGCGCACCAGCGCGGTAGAAGGTGAAGATCGCATTGGGCACAGACAACAGGCTGGCCGTTCCCCAGAGCAGAATTTTTTTGTTCGCTTCAATCCACGGCGAAAAGCGCGTGAAGTCCAATTGCGCCAACAATCCCGCAGCAATATACACCACGGCCACCAGCGCCATGTGCAATAGCAACAGGATCAGATTGAAACGCAACGAGCGCCCTTTGTCAGTCGGCACCGAACTGTGCAGGAAACGCTCGGTCCAGTTGGCGTAGGTTTCGAGATACTCCTTCCAGCGTGCGGGAGTCTTGCGCACGACCCAGTCCGCAAAAGGATCGGAGGCGCGCAACAAGAAGGGATTCACGATCGTGGTCAGAACCGACACCCCGACCGCGATCTGGTAGAGCGATGAATCGACCGCATTGATCGACAGCCCGATCAGCGCCACCAGGTAGGCGAACTCGCCGATTTGCCCCAGCCCGATACCCGTCTGAATCGCGTTCTTCAGATCCTGGCCGGTCAGTAGCGATCCCACCGTGCAGTTCACGGCCTTGCCAACGATCACCAACAACGAAACGCCGATGATCGCCGGTCCGTTGGCCCACATCTGAGTCGGTTCGATCAACAGGCCGATCGTGACGAAAAAGATCGCGCTGAACATCGTGCGCAACGGCTGGCACAGATGATAGATACGTCTCAACGCCTCGGATTCCGCGCCCATCACGCCGACCAGAAACGCGCCCAGAGCCAGATTGTAATCAAGCCGCGCGGCAATGAACGAGACGAGGAAGCAAATGCCCAGCATCGTCAGCAATAACGATTCATCATCCTTCAGCCGGGCGACGCGGTTCAACAGGCGCGGCACAAGCAACAGGCCGAACACCGTAACACCGGTCATAAAAAGCACGAGTCCGCCCATGCTGTGCAGCATCGCACTGAACTGCAAGCTTCCCGACTTCACGAGACCAGTCAGCAGGGCGATGAGGCCGACGCACAGGATATCTTCAGTGATGGTGATGCCAAAAATGTAGCGCGTAAAGCGGCGTCCCCCCCATCCCATTTCATTAATCGTCTTGGCCAGCATCGTCGTTGCGGAGTCGCTGATTGCCGCGCCCAGGAAAAGGCTCTGCACGGTTCCCCACCCAAAGATCTTGGTACCGACAAAGTGACCGGCCCAGATCATAAGCGCCATATCCAGTAGCGCGGTCGGAAAAATGACGTGCCCCACTTTCTTGAGTTTCTGGACACTGAATTCCAAGCCAAGCGTGAACATCAGAAAGATCACGCCGATCTGTCCGAGCACCTCGATGCTGCCCTGGTTGATCACCAGAGAGCCGCCGAAGGTGTATTTGCCGACCACAGCACCGACCAGAATATACCCGATGACTTTGGGCCAACCAATATAGGTGAAGAGTGCCGCAACCGCGCCCGCCGCAACCAAAACGACGGCCAAATCTTGAATGAAAGAAGTTGTATCCATTAAATTGCCTGTGCCTTCAGATCATATCCGTTACCGCCGGTCACACGTACCGGCACAAAAGTTCCTGGCCGCGCATCAGACGGCACGCCGGTCACGCGCGTCTCGCCGTCCACCTCCGGGGCCTGCCGTGCCAATCGACCGATCCACGCACCGCGCGTACGATGCAGCAACAGCGCCGTATCCGTACTGCCCGCAAGGGCGCGTGCCCGTTCATTGACAATCGCCCGCTGTGCCGCCATCAACCGCTCTCGACGCGACTCTGCGACCTCCAGTTCGGGCACGTCCGCCATCTCAAATGCTGCGGTTTCCTCTTCCGGCGAATAGACAAAAACGCCGAGGTGGTCGAACTTCGCCTGTTTCACATACTCCAGCAGATGTTCGAAATGCGTTTCGGTTTCACCGGGGAATCCCACCAGACAGGTGGTACGCAACACGATCCCCGGCACCGCCTGCCGCAAACGCTGTGGCAGATCCAAGATCGCGTCGACCGCCTTGCCACGGTTCATGGCGCGCAAGATGTCCGGGTGGCTGTGCTGCACCGGCAGGTCGAGGTAGCGGCAAACGTGGCGGGAATCGTTCAACAGTTCCAGCAACCCATCGGAAACGCTGGCGGGATGGCCGTAGAGCACACGCAACCAGAACTCGCCCTCCAGTGCATCCAAGCGACGTAACAACCCGGTCAGGGTCGCGCCGTCTTCGCGATCCGTGCCATAACGCAGTGAGTCCTGCGCAATCAGGTTGATCTCTTTGACGCCGGCCGCGACCATGCTGCGCGCCTCTTCCAGCAGCTCATCCGCACTGCGCGAACGGAAACGCCCGCGGATCTTCGGGATCGCACAATAGGCGCAGCGGTGACTGCACCCCTCCGCGATTTTGAGATAGGCGAACGGCCCGCCGGTAAAGAGCAGCGTGGGATAGAGCGGCGTATACACTTTATGCGCTTCGCCACGCGCCACGACCACACCGGCCGGCTCCCCGGCCGCCACCTGACGCACGACGTCGGAGACCCGCTCCAGTTCGTCCACACCCAGAAACGCATCCACATCCGGGAAGGCCTTCTGCATACGCTCGCGATAGCGCTGCACCATGCAACCGGTCACGACCACCGCGCGGCATCCGCCTTCGCGCTTGTACTCGCAAGCTTCCAAGATCGCGTCCGCCGCCTCTTCACGGGCCGCTTCGATAAACGCGCAGGTGTTGACGAGAATCACGTCCGCCGTTTCGGGCGAGGGCGCGAGCGCAACCCCGCCATGCTTGAGATAGCCCGCCATCACCTGTGAATCCACGAGGTTCTTGGCACATCCAAGACTGATAAAGCCTACCGAAACCGAACTGTTTTTTTCTACACGCATGCGTTATTCTACAAGATCTCCGATCAGCATGAGTTGGCTGACCCAGACACGGGTGCCTTGATATTTCGGCGACTTAAGTTCCGTGTCAGGATCTTTGAGACGGAACGCCACGCTCTTGCGGTCGGGCTGTTCGGGGTAGATCTCGACCGTCACGTCATGGACCTGCTGCGGATCGTTGCCGTCCCACACCACACCAAGCGTGGCGATGCGGTGATAGGTACAATAGCTATCAAAACGCGGTACCGGCTTGGTGGTGCTACGCTGGCCATTGACCGTGATAATCACCTGACCGCCATCGGGGCCGAGCAGATCGTAGATCTTCGCAATCCGGCCTTTGAAGCGGAAGTGCAACGCGCTGCCCGGCTTTTCGGCGGTCCAAATCTGACCCATGCGGGCACCGAAAGCCTTCTGCTTGCCATCCTCCGGCGGCAATGCGGTCCACTCGCCGCTCAGCATGGCGCGTGTGATCGGCACCATCTTGGCCGCCTCCCAATGGTCAGCGACAAACGGCACGGCAAGTTTCGTTGCCCGGTCGACGGGCGGCATGCTCTTCATCTGCGTCAGGCCCTCAATGATCGAGGCCTTGTAGAGATCGTGTCCCTCGTCGCGCGGATGCACGCCGTCATTGGCGAAAAGCAGGCGCGGATCTGCCGCGATACGCTCACGGATCAAACGGTCGCGGTCCGCCGACTCTTTAGGCACGGCAGTCTCGATCACCTTCGCGTCCATGATCAGCTTGTTCTCGTTGATTAAGGCGGCCACGCGCGGCCCGAAATTAATGGAGGGAATCGCGTAATGATCGGCCAACAACTCCATCGCCGAAGCGGAGCGATTGCACAGCCCTTTGCAGTAGTCATTGGTGAACGCGGTCGTAATCGTGTAGGTGAAAACGATGTCGGTCTGCGGATCTTGCTTCCAGGTCTGGCGCACGATGCCCTCCATGCTGCGCCAAATCTGCTCCGGAGCCGTACCGCCGTCGTTCGTGGCAAACTCCACGAAAAGCAGGTCGGGACGATGGGCGAGCACGTCGCGTCCCAAACGGAAGACACCGAGATCGCTGCCTGTGCCACCGATCGCCGCATGCACCTCCTTGAATTTTGCCTTGGGATAGGTTGTTTGCAGCCACTCCGTCGTCTTGTTGCGCCAACCGTTCATCGCAGTGATCGAACCGCCCAGATAGGCAACCGTCACCTCCTGCCCGGCGTTGATCTTAGCCATCGTATGCCCGATGCCACCACGCGTGCGCACCTCTTGCGCTTGAATCTGACGGTACTCCGGCGCACTATGCGCCGCAAACGCCATACACAGGATTCCCAGAATCCACACAGACGGAAAAATGGTTTTCATAACATTACGCTCCCTAAAGAATGTGGCGATAACAGAGGTTCAGGATCATAACCTATCCCCGTCAGTGCCGACAAGCCCCCTTTTGTTTCGACGCATGTCCGACTAACTCTTTACTTTGCTATTTGAGATTCCATTCTCACCCGTGGCGTGATACTATTCACAACACTGACGAGAATGCCCTACGATAGGAGCCCAAACATGAACGTTCTGCGAATCGTGACTGTGTGTGCCTGTTTTGCCTTGGCACAAAATGCGTGGCGCGCGTGCGCCCAGACCCTCACTTGGAACCCGAATGCGCCGGACGCGGTATGGGACTCCACCTCGCTCAACTGGCTCGACAACGGTACGCCTACCGCCTGGACGGCCGGCGCACATGCCGTCTTTCCGGCCACTGCGTCAGGCACGTTGATCGAAATCACCGAGGAACTCACCGTCTCTTCGGTCTCCTTTGATGTCGGCGCTTCGGGTGTCACGTTGGCCGGCGCGGGACGTCTGTGGGCCACGGCCATCACGGTTGCCGATGCCGCCGCCACCAATGCCGTCGCCACCGAGTTGTCCGCGCTGAGCGGACTCACGGTCACCGGCCCCGGTACGCTCGCCTTGGGCCGCGTGTCCGGCCGCGTGACGCTGGCATCCGGCACCCTTCTGGCTACAGCCTCGGATTTCGCTACCGCGATCGTCCATGTCGAAGGCGGTACGTTGCAGACGCTCGGCGCGCCAGACCGCGCCCACAATCTGTTGGCTAACGACTCGTTCGAAGAGCCTTCGCTGGATGCCAACACCTACAAGTATGTCTCCGCCGGCGGGAACGGCGTCATTGCATCATGGGGGACCACCTTCGTTGGGTACATCGCACGTTGCTACCCGACAACGCCGACGTCTATCTGGATCTCGGGCGGCTCGGTCCCCGACGGTAACCACGTCCTGATCGTCCAGCGCCACGGCTCAGTCACCCAGTCCTTCCATGTGGCCACGTCCGGCTTCTATCAGCTCGCATTCGACC
The DNA here is from genome assembly GCA_022704125.1 of Verrucomicrobiota bacterium. Taxonomy (GTDB): domain Bacteria; phylum Verrucomicrobiota; class Kiritimatiellia; order RFP12; family UBA1067; genus DUPH01. The sequence goes on from JAKJHA010000097.1 coordinate 6,957, forward strand.
ATTTCCGGCGTCGCGGCTTTCCGCCGCACCTGATCACGCCCTCCATCGACGGCAAATGCCTCCCTCCGATCCTGACAGTCAATGACCAATTCGACACCGCCCACTACACCTCGGTGCCGGTTTATCTGAGTGCCGGTACGCATATCGTCGGCTTCAAGGGTTGTGGCACCTGGTACGATGCCGCCACCATGATCGACCTCGCGATCATTGCCCCGCTTTCGACCACCCAACCCTGCCGCGCACTCGGCGTGGACTCCTCGGTCACGCTGGCGACCGGCGCCGCCGCGCTGCTCAACCACGCCGGCGACCTGCCGCTGGCGTTTTTGGATGTCGCCGGCAACGTGGCAGGCCCCGGCACCTGGTCCGCCTCGACCCATGCCTACGCCTATGACAGTGCTTGGTCGCCGTCGGCACCAGTTGATGACGTCTCCGCAACACTCGCGTTCCACGGCGATGCATCGGTCCCCTCCGCACTCGCCCGTCATTTACTGGTTGCCGAGCCCGCTACGATCAGTGGAGCGGGTGTCACGCTTTCCAATCTCGTGGCCACTTTCGATGCCACGCCCCGCATCACCGCATTCGCGCCGACCACCTTCGCGCTCCCGTTGGCAGTGCCGGTGGTCGCGTCAGGCGACCCGGACATCATCAGCGAGGCGAACATACACCCGTTCTCGCTCTTCATCGATGCCGCAGCACCGGTGACCCTCAACGCACTCACCAACCACCGCTATGCGGCCTTCGTCAAGACCGGCTCCGCCGCTGTCACCTTAGAGCAGCCGCTCAACAGCGCCCCCAACACGGACCGACCGCAAGCCGGATTCACTGTTTTCGACGGCGAACTGATCTTGCCTGCGTTTGTCACCAGTAGCGCCACACCCAATGAAACCTTCATCCACGCATTGCCGGCCCGCCGCGCCGCCCTGACGCTCACGCAGGACTCGCAGTTCCGCGGCGGCAATATCGTGCTGGGCGGCGACGGCGCACCGTCGCTGAACATCCTCGCCCACGTACACAACACTGGACGCACCCTGCTGCATGCCACCGTGAACACGCTGCAGATCGCCGACGGTGTCCTCTATTCGACCGCCTGCCTCGCGCGTAACAACTACGTCTCCGACACCACTGGTAGAGGCGCACTGCTCAAAACCGGTACCGGCATCTTGGAGGTGCGCGGCGTGCCGCCAAGCTCCGGTATCCCCGGCTATCTCGGGCAAACCATCATCCGCGCCGGGACGCTCCGCATCTTGGCGGATGACAACCCGGCCGGCAACGGCGG
>JAKJHA010000098.1 GCA_022704125.1 Verrucomicrobiota bacterium
ATTGATCGCCTCCTCTTTGCCACGGATCACCGTCGACAGATTTTCCCTCAGTCGCGCCAGCATACGCAAAGGCGCCCATGTCTCATCCCGACTCTTTTCCATGGCGTAAAGTGTAGCGGTCAATCCCCGCCACCGCAAGTGCGCGGTTTCTAGAAGTTGAACATTGAGCGCTGGGCGTTCTTTTGTTACGGTACCCCAAACGCTTTTCACAGGAGAAGATGCAAATGCGGAAAGTTTATGGGGGAATCGGTCTGCTGGTCGCAACTGCGGCGTTATTCGCGTACGCGCAGCAGACTCCGGTCGCGGTATGGCAGGCCTACGCGGATGACATGACACGTCGGCCGGGCATGGTGCGTTTCTACACGCTGTTTGACGATGCCACGCAGCAACCCGACCGCGCCGGTTCGGAAAACGCACTGACCTACCGTCCGTACAAAGGCGCGCCTCTCGCCACTGAACCCGGACGCGTTGCCGGCCGGACGGCGGTGGTGCTCGACAGTGACTATTTCGAGACCGCGTCCGTCCTCTTTCTCAGCAATGCCTTTACCGTGACCCTCTGGGTGCGTCCGCTCGGTACCGGTACGCAGACCGGCAACGGCGGCAGTGCCAACGGCATGCTGGCGTGCAGCGGCAGCGGATACACGGACGGCTGGCGTCTGGTTGTTTACGATTGGAAGACGCGCTTGGTCTCCTTTCAAATCGGACGCGAACAGGGCGCGATCACGCTCTGCGCCAACGATCCGCTGAGCGCCGGCTTTTGGAACCATGTCGCCGCCACATGGGACGGCGCTCACATGCGTCTCTATGTCAACGGCATGCTCTCTGCCGAAAAACCCTATAACGTCACCCTCGTCCCGTCGAAGTCTTCGCTGAAGATCGGTTTCGCCAACCATGGCGTGGGCTCGTTGCGCATGGCGGTTGACGAGTGCGCGCTTTTTGACCGCGCCCTCCCCGCCCCGGCCCTCGCGGCGCTTTCGCTGAACGGTGCCCCACTGAGCGACACGTTGGCTGAGCAGGTGTGCGCCCTCCAAATGGCCGCCCTTGATTCGGAACGCGCCGCCGACTTCACTCGCGCCACGCAGAAAATCGCGTCTGACACGCACACCCCCGCCGCATGGCGGCATTGGGCCGCGCTGGCCGTCGCGCGTAGAAACGCCGACATCGCAGCATGTGTCGCTTTGGTCGATGACCTTTCTGCGCCGTCCCATCTGCGCGGCATGGCGGTCGAAGCACTGACCCAAGCCGCGCGCAAGGGCACAGAATTGCCGAGCCGCGTGCTGGTCAAACTACCCGAATATCTGGAGCTTGACGCCGATGATCAACGCCTCTTCGCCTTGGCGCTCGCCGACGCCCATGCGCGCGAAGGCAACGTCGATGCCGCCTCGGCCGTTTTCGATCAACTCCTCTCTTTCCCCGACATGCTGCCGATCGACGCCGCCGAAGTTCGTCAGCGTTGCGCCCGGATCCTGCGGCAAGCCGACCGCTTCGATGACGCGCGCGACCACTATGCGGCTGTGCGCGACGACGCGCGTCTGCCTGCGTACGTCCGTGCTATCGCCGCGCTCGGTCTGGCGCAGACGTGGCGTCAGGCCGGAAGTCTGGAACAGGCCGAAGCTGCCTTCCATGACGCAGCCGGTGTGACCAACGCCCCGCCCCATCTGGCCGAAGAAGCGCGCGCCTGCGCTGAGACCTGCGCCAACCTGCGCGCGGGACGCCCGGCCCGCGACCCGGAGGCTCCCCGCCAACGCCTGCCCGCCCTGCCGCAACCCGCACTCGCCTTCTATGTCTCGCCCAAGGGCAACGATCAAGGCGCGGGAACGTTTGAGCAGCCCTTCGCCACACTGGAACGGGCGCGCGACGCGATCCGCGCACAGCGCAAAAACGGTGTCCTGCCGCGCGGTGGCGTCACCGTCTATCTGCGCGGCGGCACCTATCCGGTCACCAACACCTTCACGCTGACTGAGATCGACTCCGGCAGCAGCGGCGCGCCTGTCGTCTATCGCGCCTGGCGTGATGAACGGCCGGTTTTCGACGGCGGTTTCCGCGTGCGCCAACTGCGAACCGTGCGCGACAAAGACGTGCTCGCGCGGCTGCCAGCCGAAGCGCGCGGCAAGGTGAAGGTGGCCGAGCTCAAGGCGCAGGGTTATCCGTCATTCACGCCCCAGCAGAGTTTCGGCTACGGCATCAACAACAAGACGATGCGCGAACTGTTCGAGGACGGCCAGCCCCTGACCGTCGCGCGCTGGCCGAACAGCGGCACGGTCATGACCGGCCCGGTGCTTGATTCGACCAACCACGTCTTCACCTTCACCTCTGAGCGCCTGGCGCGTTGGTCGCAAGCCAAGGACGTTATGGCCAACGGCTATTGGTACCACCTCTGGGCGGTCTGCGCCGTCCCGCTCGGCGTCGACACCGCAGCCAGCACCTTAACGCTCAAAGAGCGCCCGGGCGGATACGGCGTGCGCGCCGAGCGTCCGTTTTACGTTTTCAACCTGCTGGAGGAGATCGACCAGCCCGGCGAGTGGTACATGGACAGCGAGACCGGCAACCTGTATGTCTGGCCGAACCGCCACCCTTGGTTCAGCACGCTCGTGCTTTCACGTTGGGACAAGCCCTTCATCCAAGCGGATCAGGTGCGCGACGTCGTCTTCCAAGGACTGACCTTTGAGTACGGCCAACAGCACGGCCTTGTGCTCAATGCCTGCGTCAACACCATCGTCGCCGGTTGCGTGATCCGCCGCTTGGGCGGCAGCGCGATCATCGCACCCAACAGCGCGAACCTGAAACTGTACGGTAACCGGCTGCACACGTTGGGCCATACCGGCATACATGTCGGCGGCGGCAATCGTCGTAACCTCACCTCCGGTCAGGTGCAGATCGAGAACAACGAGGTCCACCACTTCGGCCGCTGCTCCCGCACCTACAACCCCGCCGTACTGCTGGAAGGCTGCGGCGCGCGCGTTGCGTACAACCACTTCCATCACGCGCCGTCCAGCGCCATGAGAATCGAGGGCAACGATCACCTGATCGAGTACAACGACGTCCACCATGTGGTTCAGGAATCGGACGATCAGGGCGGCATCGACATGTGGTGCAATCCCTCATACCGCGGCGTGGTGATCCGCTTCAACCGCTGGCGCGACATCGGCGGCGGCGAGCATGTGCCGTGCGGCCAAGCCGGCATTCGCTTTGATGACGCGATCAGCGGCATGCTGGTCTACGGCAACCTCTTCGAGCGGACGTCAAACGGCAATTTCGGCGGCGTCCAGATCCACGGTGGCCACAACAACATCATCGATAACAATCTCTTTATCGACTGCCGCTACGGCGTCAGCTTTTCGCCGTGGGGCCAGAAGCGCTGGACGGAGTTTTTGGGACGCGACCACATCAAGCGGTTGATCTTTACCGATGTTGATGTCCGCCGCCTCCCCTATTCGCGGCGTTATCCGGAATTGGCCGAACTCGGCACACGCGCCGACCTTAACAGTATCTGGCGCAATGTGTTTGTGAATGCAGAAGCACCCTACCGCAGAAAGCCGAAAGGTACCGACACATGGGATAATCTGGCGCTTGCCGCAGTACCGGCAAGCGATACCGGCGCGGCGTCGGTTTTCCGTGCGCTGCCGCTCGACGAAATCGGAACGTACGATGACCCATGCGCCGCTGCTAATGAATGAACGCTCAACCTATTGAAAATCTTGCAAAACCCCTTGCGTTCGGGTGTGGCACGGGCATCTTGCCCGTGTTTCATGGGCGGGACGTCCATGCCACGAGGGGGTTTTGCAAGAGCCTCAACCCATTATGAAAACATCCCTCCGCCTCATCGCCCTGCTGCCCGTCCTCGCCACTTTGGCAGGACGCGCAGCCGAAGAAGCGCCCCTCACCGCGCTGCCGCCGCAACCGACTGAAGACCGGTCGCCAGCCGAACGCTTCGCCAATCCGCCCGCGTCGGCCCGTTTCCTGCGCATCATCCACGCCCAGCGCGACAAACCGCAAGAGCAGGACAAGCACCTGCTCAAACTGGCCGAACAGGGGTTCGGCGGTTTCGCGGGCAATGTCGCCTTTGACGGCTACGTCGAAGATGAAACCAAGTGGCCGCCTTTTATACGCGGCGTAAAGATGGCCCAAGCATCCGGCATGTCGCTCTGGCTCTACGACGAACGCGGCTATCCCTCGGGCAGCGCGGGCGACCTCACCTTGCGCGGTCACCCGGAATGGGCCGCGCGCGGTCTGCTGATCGCCGAAACAAACGTCACGGGCGGCGTGACAGCATCGCTCGCATTGCCGCCCGGCCGCCTCGTAGCGGCGGTGGCCGTACCGCGACACGACGGCGTGATCGCGCTCGACCGTGCGGTTGATCTCACCGCATCGGTCGCGGACGGACGCCTCTCATGGCAGGCACCGGACGGCGAGTGGTTCGTGACGGTCATGACCGACGACCTGATCTATGAAGGCACCCATGCCGCTATCAGCCTGGCCTACAAGAAACCGTGCATCGACCTGCTGACGCCCGAGCCGACCGCGCGCTTCTTGGAAGTCACGCACGACCGCTATGCGGCCAAGCTAGGCAAGGACCTTGGCCGTTATTTCGTCTCGACCTTCACGGACGAACCGTCGCTGCAAAACCTCTGGTTCCGTCCCATGCCCTACCGCGTATTGCCGTGGTCGCTCACGTTCGAGAGCGAATTCCAAAAACGTCGCGGCCGCGCACTGCGCCCGTTGCTGCCGGCACTGGTCACCGACGCGGGGCCGATCGGTGCCCGCGCCCGTTACGATTTCTGGAACACGGTCGGCGAGTTGGTCTCTGAAAACTTCTTCGGCCAGATTCAAACGTGGTGCGCCCGCCACAACATCCTCTCGGGCGGCCACCTGCTGGCCGAAGAGAGTCTGGTGGGCCACGTGCCGCTTTACGGCGACTTCTTCCGCTGCGCCCGTCGGCTCGATGCGCCCAGCATCGACTGCCTCACCAGTCTACCGCCCGGCGTGCCGTGGTACATCGCGCGCATGATCGGCAGTATCGCCGATCTGGAGGGCCATACCTACACGATGTGCGAGGTCTCCGACCACAGCCAGCGCTATCGTCCCAAAGGCGACACGCGACCGGTTCAAGTCGTGACCGAGGACGAGATCCGCGGCACTTGTAACCGGCTCATCTGGGGCGGCATCAACACCCTCACCAGTTACTACTCCTTCAAAGACCTCAGCGACGATCAGTTGCGTCGGCTCAATGCGCATGTCGGACGCTGCCAGACCCTGCTGCGCGGCGGTCACCAAGTGACCGACATCGCCGTGCTCTACCCGATCGAGAGCATCTGGACCGTCTTCACGCCGGCCTATCGCGGCGCGACTTCTGAACCGGCGGCGCACCGGATCGAGAGCACCTTCGACGGCGTAAGCACAGCGCTCTACTCCGCGAACCGCGACTTCCGCTATGTGGACGCGCGCGCCCTGTGCGAGGCGTCGGTCGATGGCGATACCATGCGCCACGGCGACCTGCGCTGGCGCGTGCTGGTGCTGCCGGCGGCCAGCACCCTGCCGATGGCCGCTTGGCAGAAAGTCCAACGTTTCTGGCAGAACGGCGGCACCGTCATCGCCATCGGCACCTTACCGGCCAACAGCGAATCGGACTTCCCCTCGTCTGCCGTGCAGGCGATCGCGCGCGAGATGTTCGGCACGGAGACGCTACCGAATACCGTCACGAACCGCGCCGGTGGCGCAGGTATCGCGCTGCCGTTCAGCATGCTTGCGCTGACGCCGAAGATGATCGACGCCGTTTTGGAGCGCGACGCCACCTGTGATAATGTGCACGACCCCATCAAGATCACGCGCCGCCGCGTCGACGGCCATGACCTCTATTTCGCGATCAACGACAGCGCCACCGCATGGGATGGCACCGTACGCTTCTGCGGTGACGGCGTGCGCGAACGGTGGGACCCGGCGACCGGCACCAGCAGCGCAGTCGCGGAAGCGACGCGCGTCCCCCTGCACCTCGGACCGTACGGCGCGATGTTTTTCCGCACGCCGCAGGCTGGCGTTCCGCGCCGCCTCACGAAAACCGCCTCGGTCGCGCTCAAGATGACGTGCAAGCCCCTGCCGGAGGCCGGCCAGCCCACGGCTGGCAAAGGCACCTACGTGCGCAGCGAACTGAACAAAGACCCGACTGGTGGTTGGCGCGCATTAGCCACGTTGACCCGTGGGCAGGTCGACACCTTCCTTTTTGTCAACTTCCCCTACGCGCAACCGCTCGATCTCTCCGGTTATGCAGGGCTGGTCCTCGACACCGCCGTCCCGACGGGCCAGCGCACGCCCGCCGAGCTTCTGGTCTTCATTCAAACGGTCGACGGCGGCACCTATCTCGGACATTCTGGACGCTTCCTGAACGAAGCAGGAACGGCACGCGCCTATGCGCTCTTCGGCCAGTTCTCCGCCTTCGGCAACACCAAGAAGGCACTGGACCTCACCCAAGTCACCGCCATCCGCATCGGCTGGGGCGGTTACTTCGGCAGCGAAGGCGAAGTGATCGACCTCACCGTCCACCCACCGCAAGCGCTATCGCTTTCAAACTAGACCGAAATCGCCTTGAGCCGGTCAAAAAAACGCGCGAGGTATTTCTCCTTTGCCACAGGCGAGAGCCGCGACTCAGCAATGGCGGATTCCACCGCACTACGACGAGCGGGAAAACGTGAGATCATCTCCACCACCTCGTCTTCCGGCACACCGAATTTATCCCCGAGTTCAATGAAGTCGGCGGAAGAGTAGAAACCGAGTTCTTCGTAACGTGGCGTGAAGTGGCCGTCCGCGAAGAAATCGAGTCCGGTTGCGGAAGGCTCACCGGGGAAGTGGATCGACGTGTTCAGAAGATCGTAGGCAGGCGTGAGGATGTAGTCTCCCTGCGGACTTTCGAAAAGAGAGAAGTTCTTGAGATGCGCATCGCCGTTTGAAAAGACGTAGTTGAAGAGCACGATGAAAAACACCTTCGGATTTTCAACGGCGGCGGAGTTGCAGAAGCGGCGCACAAGTTCCGCCAGCTCTTCGTAGCTGGCATCGTACTTGTAGTTGTCGCCGTGCGTTTCCTCGCTGCGTCCGGAAAGCTGGCAGAAATCCTCTTGGCGAATCGGCAGACCGTCGCGGCGGTCGAAACGCTTCGTGAGATAGGCGGGAACCCCATCGGAGAGTTCGACGAGTGCGTGTTCGGCGGTGCGTATGCCGAAAATGTCGGCGGCGATGTCCATCGTGAGCGCCTCGTTGGCCGGGATGTCATCAGCTAACTCCGCTGCGGTATTGCGGGGAATGGGCTTCAAAATGAAGTCGCCGCCGGATTCCACGACCGCGTATCCGCCGTGTACGCGTTTGAGTTGTATCTTGTACTGTACACCGGAAACGGAAGAACGGCGCGTCTTCTCGCGTATCTCAGGGAGGTAGAGATCGGCATAGGCGAGGTTAAGCCTTAACATACACCGCTCCTATAGCGCCGTAAGCGCTGGTTTCAAGCAAACGCGTGAAGTGGTCGCGCTCATCGATACGGAGTTCGCGGCACTGGCGCTCTTTCTGCGGACCCTCCGCAAGAAGCCCGTAAAAAAACGGAAACAGATGCCGAGAGCGATACTCGCCGTTCGTTTTGGGAAGCGTCACGGAAATATCCGGCATGGACGTATCAAGCAGATACTCCCGGTTGTAGCGGAACACATAGCCGCCGTCGACCTTTTCGAGGACGCCAGCCGGCGTGTCGCGATAATAGACTGTGCCCTTTTTCATACGCCAACCGTCACTTTGTAGCCGAGGGTCTTCGCCACTTTGAGAAGCACATCGAGGGTGACGTTGCCGTGCGCTGTTTCCAAATTGGAAAGCGTGTGCACTGATACACCGCTCAACTTCGCCAGCCGTGCTTGCGTAATATCGAGGGTCTCGCGCCTCACGGCAAACGCCTTTCCTATCTCCTCTTTGTTCATCAGAATGAATAATACCTTCTCATTACGACAAAGCAAGCCCGAAAATCAGCAGATTTTTCATTATGATGAATGACCGATCATAGGCTGGAGGGCGAGCCGCAACCGCGCTGCGCGCGGATTGTGGCACGGGCATCTTGCCCGTGTGGCGGCGTGAAACGCCGCCGGTCAAGCAGACGCTTGACCCTCCCGGCGCTTCGCGAGCCTGACGGAAGGATCTGGAGTGCGGCGGCAAGCGGTATTCCGCGCGACGCCGCTTTTTGGGCAG
>JAKJHA010000099.1 GCA_022704125.1 Verrucomicrobiota bacterium
CATGTGGCAGCGTTCGCTCGGTAACTTCAGGCAGGGATGCGAGTTGGCGTTGAACGGCCATATCGGCAAGATCACCGAGGTTCAGGTGGCGGTGCCCGCCGGGAAGAGTTTTCAGCCCAAGTACAAGGGACCGTTTGAGCCGCAGCCGGTACCGGACGGTTTCGACTGGGCCATGTGGCTCGGGCCCGCGCGTTTCAGCCCGTTCAACCCGGCTCGCGTCACGTATCCCGACTGGTATCTGCACAATGACTATTGCGAGGGGTGGACCACCAACTGGGGCGTGCATCACCTCGACATTGCGCATTGGGGCTGCCCGCAACTCGGCAAAGGGACGTTTGAAGTCGAGTGTAACGGTACCTACTACGTCAATCAAGGATTCGGCGACAACATCTCGACGTGGAAGGCGATCTTTACTTACGAGAACGGTTTGAAGATGGTGTTCACGGACGCCTCTCAGCAGGCGTGCGGTACGAAGTTCATCGGCGAAAACGGCTGGGTGTATGTGGATCGCGGCGACAGGATTGAGGCATCGGGCGAGCTGCTGCAGGTGCGGCCCAAGGCGGGCGACACGCGCCTGTTGCCGACCGACAGCATGTCCTTTGATGATGTCACCACGATCAAGACCAAGGATGGCGAGCGGGTCGGGTACAAGAATGTGAACCACGCCGAAGGGTTGCTGAACGGCATGCGCAGCCGCAATGAGCCGATCGCCGGCTTTGAAGCGACGCATGTGGCTTCGACGCTGGGCATGATCGCGGGTATCGCGGCGCGTTTGCAGTGCAAGCTCAAGTGGGACTGGAAGACGGAGCGGTTTATCGGCAACGATCTCGCCAATGCCATGCTGACGCGCCCGATGCACAACGGGTGGAAGCTGGAGGGGTGAGGGGAAGTTCATTAGTTCGTTAGTGCGTTAGTGCACTGATGAACTAATCAACTTGGGGTTGCGGGCTTCGCCCGCGTTGGTTTTGAGGAGGTAACCATGAAGAGATGGATCACTTTTGTTGCGCTGGCGGCGGGAATCATTAAGGCGGGAATGGCCGCTGAGTTATGGGTCGGTGCGGCGGAGGCGGATATCACGCCGGATCAGCCGGTGGCGCTGACGGGGGGGCGCACCGGCCCGATCTCGCGCGGGGTGAACAGTCGGATCAGCGCGAATGTGCTGGCGATTGAAGCGCGCGAGGGCGACCGGGCGACTGACGCCGCCATCTTGGTCGCGTGTGACGTGTGTTCGATCCGTACCGGTATTCAGGCGCGTTTCCGCGAGCTGGTCGCACCGCGGCTGAAGGGCTTTGACATCAACAAACTGATTCTGACCGCGACACACACCCACAAAGGCCCCGCGCTGGATCAGGCGAATTACGATTCGTATGAAGGCGCGATGCAGCCGGACGAATACGTGCCGTTTATGTTCGAACGGATGGCGGATGCAGTGGTGCGCGCTTGGGAATCGCGGCAGCGCGGGAGTTTGGCGTGGGGACTGGGATACGCGATGGTTGCGCAGAATCGCCGGGCGGTGTATGCGAACGGGTCGGCCGAGATGTACGGCAGAACCGATCGCGCGGAATGCCGGGGTCTGGAAGGCTATTCGGATCATGCCGTGGACTCGCTGTTTTTCTTGGACGAGGCGGGGGCGATGAAAGCGATAGCGGTGACGGTGCCGTGTCCGGCGCAGACCGACGAGCGCGGTCCTTGCGGTCAGCGTATCAGCGCCGATTTTTGGCACGATGTGCGTCAGGGATTGAAAGCCAAGCATGGCGAAAAGGTGGTTGTTTTAGGCTTTGTGGCACCGTCGGGCGACCAGTCGCCGCACCTGATGGTGCGTCACGCCGCCGAGACGCGCATGGACAAGCTGCGCAAGCTGTCGCGCACGCAGGAGATGGGCAGACGTATCGTCGCTGCGGTTGAGGATACCTGGGAGACGGTGAAAGTGGATATCCGTACCGACGTCCCCTTCGCCCATCGTGTGGAGCGCTTCGATCTGCCCGAGCTTAAATTGCCGGAGGCGGAGTATCTTAAAGCGAAGCGGGAGTACGACGTCCTGAGCGCGAAGAAAGAATTGAAGGGGCCGGACTATTGGAACAAGCGCTGGAACGAACGGGTGGTCAAGCGGTTTGAGGCGCAACGCAACGGTCCTACGTTCTATCCGGTCGAGATGCACGTGTTGCGGCTGGGGGATGTCGCGTTCGCAACCAACCCGTTTGAGCTGTTCACCGATTACGGCATACAGATTCAGGGACGCAGTCCGGCACAGCAGACGGTGCTTGTGCAACTGGCCAGTTCGATCGCTCGCTCCTCTTATCTGGCGACACCGCGCGCGCTGGCGGGTGGCGGATACAGCGCGGTTCCGCAATCGTGCGAGGTGGGGCCGGAGGGCGGACAGATGCTGGTTGAGCGGACCGTCGATGTGATCCGCCAGCTTTTTTCCAAATGATGATAAAAAAGGAGACATGGTTATGATGAAGCAGGGAGTTGTGGCTGCGGCCGTTGCGATGATGGCCGGTGCGGTTCTGGCCGCGCAGATGGAAGTCGGCGTGTGTGCGTATTCGTTTCGTAAGGTGACAGCCTTCGAGGCGATCGAAAAAGCGAAGGCGTGCGGCGCCGATGTGATCGAGTTGTTCTTCTGGCAGAAATTGAGTCCAGAACATCCGAACGTGACGCTCAACCAGCATTTGTCGGACGCACACATCGCGGCGCTCAAAGCCAAACTGGATGCGGTCGGGATCAAGGCCGTCAACGCCTACGTCGCGGATTTCGGCAAGACGGAAGAGGAGACGCGTAAGCTCTTTACGTTCGCGCAGAAGTTGGGGCTCAGAGGATTGACGGGTGAGCCGCCGGTGGATGCGCTGGATCGTGTCGAGCGCATGGTGAAGGAGACCGGCGTGCAGCTTTGTTTCCATAATCACGCCAAAAACAAAGACAAGCCGGCGTATCGGAATTGGGATCCGGAGTACTTGATGGGATTGATGAAAGATCGCGATCCGCGTATGGGTTTTTCGGTGGATACTGGGCACATCTACCGTTCGGGCATGGATCCGGTCGCCTACCTGCGCGTGCTCGAAGGGCGCGTGCTGTCCATGCACCTCAAGGATGTGAAAGAGGCGGTCTATGGCAGCCCGGATGTGGTGTTCGGCCAAGGGGTCGGTGACATCCCGGCCGTGATGGCGGAGTTGAAACGGCAGGGCTTCAAGGGCCATGTCGGTGTCGAATTTGATGTGGTGTCCGGGCAGGTCGAGCAGGACGTGAAGGCGTGTCTCGACGTGATCCGGAAGCATCGTTAATCAAGAAAAGGGAGTGAATATGGCTATCAGCAGAAGAGAGTTTCTTACACGCGCCTCGGTGGCAGCAGCGGCGATCAGTTTCCCGTCGCTGATTCCCTCCACGGCCTTTGGTGCCAACGATCGGATTGCGCTCGGGTGCATCGGCGTGGGTGATCGCGGTACGTTGAACATGCGCAACTTCATGGGCACCAATGCCTGTCGAGTGGTGGCGGTGTGCGACGCGCAGCGCGCCCGCATGGAGAAAGCCAAGGGGCTCGTCGATCAGAAATACGGCGATCAGGGATGCGCCATGATCGGTGACTATCGCGATCTGATCGCGCGTAAGGATATTGACGTTGTCATGATCGCCGCGCAGGACCATTGGCATTCGCTGATTGCCACTGCGGCCGCCAACGCCGGCAAGGATATGTTCTGCGAAAAGCCGACGGGCGTGTGCGTCAACGACGGTTTCGCCATCCGTGCGGCGATCCGCAAGAACAAGCGCGTGTTCCAGTCGGGCATGTGGCAGCGCTCGCTGGGTAATTTCCGCCAGGGCGCGGAACTGGCGTTGAACGGCTACCTCGGGAAGATCACCGAAGTCCAGGTCGCGGTGGAAGGGCCGCACTTCCAGCCCAAGTACAAGGGGCCTTATGATCCGCAACCGGTGCCCGAGGGCTTTAACTGGGCGATGTGGCTGGGACCGGCGCGTTTCAGCCCGTTCAACCCCGGCCGCGTGGCCTATCCGGACTGGTACCTGCTCAACGACTACTGCGAGGGCTGGACCACGAACTGGGGCGTGCATCACCTTGATATCGCGCACTGGGGCGTGCCCGCGCTCGGCACGGAGCCGTTCGAAGTAGAGTGCAGCGGCACCTACTATACGAACAAGGGCTTTGCGGATAACATCGAGACGTGGAAGGCAGTCTTCACCTTCGCCAGCGGTCTCCGCATGGTGTTCTCCGATGACCGACAGCAGCCACGCGGCACGAAATTCATCGGTGAGAAGGGCTGGGTTCATGTCAATCGCGACGACCAGATCACCGCATCGTCTGCGGATCTTCTGAAAATCCGCCCGAAAGATGGGGACAAGCGCCTGTTGCCGCCGGACTGTAAGATAGACGACGTCACGACCCTCAAGACCAAGGACGGCGAGCGCGTCGCCTACAAGCGGATCGATCATTGGGGCGGACTGTTGGATGCCGTGCGCAGCCGCAAGGAGACGATCGCGGGCATTGATGCCACGCACGTGGCTTCGACGCTGGGTATGATCTCGGGCATTGCCGCACGTTTGCAACAGAAGCTCAAGTGGGATTGGAAGACAGAGCGCTTCGTGGGTAACGACCTTGCCAATGCCATGCTGACGCGCCCGATGCACAACGGGTGGAAGTTGGAGAGGTGAGGGGAAGTTGATTAGTTCATTAGTGCGTTAGTGCATGAGTTTTTATCCACAGATGGACACAGATTACGCAGATTTTTGGGGGTCAGGGCTCAGTTTGGCCATCTCACGCGAAGGCGCGAAGGATGGAGGGCGAGTGTCCCCACGAGCCGCCTTCCGCTGCGCGGAAGGATGGGAGGGACGAGCGTCGCTCGTCCGCGGGCAAGCAGACGCTTGCCCCTCCCTGCGCTTCGCACGCCCGATGATGAGCACTGCTCGGTTGTTTTACGCGAAGGCCAAGGTTTTTGGGGGCAACGCGTCCCCAGACAAACTAATGTACTAATGAACTAATTAACTTGGGTCGCGGGCTTCGCCCGCGTTAGCTTTGAGGAGGTAACCATGAAGAGATGGATCACTTTTGTTGCGCTGGCGGTGGGAATCGTTAAGGCGGGAGTTGCCGCTGAGTTGTGGATCGGCGCGGCGGAAGCCGACATCACGCCGGATCGTCCGGTCTCGTTGACCGGACAGTTCCATGTTCGCGTGGCCGATCCCAAACAGGTTCTGAGCCGCTGCAAAGCGAATGTGCTGGCGATTGAAGCGCGCGAAAACGGTCAGGCGACCGATTGTGCGATGATGATTGCCTGCGACGTGTGTTATGTGCCGCAGGACATTCAGCAGCGGTTGCGCGCGTATTTGGGAGATCGGCTGAAAGGGTTTGATACCGGGAAGCTCTTCTTGACCGCTGCGCACACGCATACGGGACCTGCGCTTGATCAGGGATGGTACGACGATTTGGGTAACGCGATGCCGCCTGAAGAATACGTTGCCTTTTTCTTTGACCGGGTGGCGGCAGCGGCGGCGAAAGCGTGGGATGGGCGCGCGCGCGGATCGGTGGCGTGGGGGCTGGGTCATGCGGTGACCAGTCAGAACCGCAGGGCGACGTATGCGGACGGCTCATCCGTGATGTATGGAACGACGGCTAAACCGGAGTTCCTCGGGCTCGAAGGCGGCGAAGACCATGCCGTTGATATGGTCTTTTTCCTGAATGCCGACCGGCGGCCGCTGGCAACGATGATCGCGGTGGCGTGTCCGGCCCAAGTCGACGAGGGCTTGTCGCGGGTCCACGCGGATTTCTGGGGCGATGTGCGTGACGGGTTGCGTCAGCGGTTCGGCGAAGAGTTTGTCGTGCTGGGCCTCTGCGGTCCGGCTGGTGATCTTGTGCCGCGCCCCATGTTGCGCAAGCCTGCCGAGGCGCGCATGGAACAGATGCGTAAATTGAGTCGGCGTCAGGAGGTGGCACGCAGGGTGATCGATGCGTACGAATCCACATGGGAGGTTGTGCAGAGTGATGTGCGCGCGGATGTTGTGTTTGCGCACCGCGTGGAGCGGTTTGATCTGCCCGTCAGGAAGATCACCGATCAAGAGTACGCGACCGCGAAGCAGCAACTCGCGGCGCTGGCTGCCAAAGAGAAACTTGTGGGCGGCGAGCCTGCGCGTAAAAATTGGTACAAGCGAACGGTGGAGCGTTACGATGGACAGTCGAAGGACGGGGCGAAGCGCTATGCTGTCGAACTGCACGCGATTCGATTGGGTGATCTCGCGATCGCCACCAACCCGTTTGAGTTGTATCTGGATTACGGGATGCGCATTCAGGCGCGCAGCCCGGCCGGCCAGACCATGTTGGTTCAGTTGGCCAGCCCGGTAGATGCATCGACCTACCTGCCTTCGGAGCGTGCCGTCAAAGGCGGCGGTTATAGCGCCGTGCCAGAGTCTAGTCTGGTCGGTCCCGAGGGTGGTCAGGTGCTGGTGGAGCGCACGCTGGAGGTTATCGGTGCGCTGTTCAAAAAGTAAGAAACGTGTTTTTGTGACGATCAAATAAAGGAGGCGTAATGAAACAGATGTGCAAGGGTGTTGCAGTGTTGGCGGTCTTGGCGGCGGGAGCCGTTCAGGCTGCGGAGTTGTGGGTCGGCGCGGCGGAGGTTTCGATCACACCGGATCGGCCGGTTTCGCTCGCGGGACAATTCCACCAGCGGATATCGAAAAAGGTCGAGAGTCCGTGTATGGCGATGATATTGGCGCTGGAGGCGCGTGAGGGGGACAAGTCGGTGGGTCAGGCGATCCTCGTGGCGCTAGACTTTGTGACGATTCCGTTCGAGATTCAGCGTGACCTGCGAGCGCGCCTAGGTGCAAGGCTTCCGGGTTTTGACACCAATATGCTCGTTTTGGCGGCCACGCACACGCATACCGGTCCGACGCCCAATCAAGAGCGCTTCAATGATTATGGCGAGGCCATGCAACCCAAGGAGTACGTACCGTTTATGCTGGATCGGCTGACCGATACGGTGGCCAAGGCTTGGGAAGGCCGCAAGCCGGGCGCCGTAGCATGGGGGCTGGGACATGCGGTGGTCGGACACAACCGGCGCGTGGTGTATGCCGATGGCTCGGCGGTGATGTACGGCAAGCTCAACACGCCGAACTTCCGCGGGCTTGAAGGCTGGGAGGACCACGCTGTGGATGTGCTGTGCTTCACGGATTCCGAAAAGCGGTTGATAGCGGCGGCGCTGGCGGTGCCGTGTCCCTCCCAAACGGTGGAAGGTTTGTACGAGGTGAGCGCCGACTATTGGCACCACGTTCGTGAACGCCTGAAGGCGAAGTACGGCGAGGGGCTGGTGGTCTTGGGCTTTTGCGGGCCTGCGGGTGACCAAGTGCCGCGTCCCATGCTGCGCGGCGCGGCCGAGGCGCGCATGGAGCGTTTGCGCAAACTGTCGCGCAAGCAAGAACTGGGACGCCGGATCGCGGCGGCGTTCGACGATACGTGGGAGGTGATCCGCTCCGATCTGCGTACGGATGTGCCGTTTGCCCACCGCGTGGAGCGCTTCCAAGTGCCCGGACGCAAGCTGACCGACCAAGAGTACGAAGAGGCAAAAAAAGGATATGAGTCCTACGCCAAGCGCGACGAGAAAAATTCAGAGGTGTACAGCCGCAAACGTTGGTACAAGCGGACGTTGGATCGGTATGAGGCGCAGCAGAAGAGCGAACCGGTCAACAAGCTTGAAATCCACGTTCTGCGCGTGGGTGATCTGGCGTTGGCGACAAACCCGTTCGAACTGTTCGTAGATTATGCGATGCGCATCCACGGGCGCAGCCCGGCCGGGCAGACGATGCTGGTTCAACTGGCCAGTCCGGCGGATGTGACTCACTCCTACCTGCCCTCCGAGCGGGCGGTCAAGGGCGGAGGATACAGCGCCGTGCCGCAGTCCACGCCGGTTGGACCGGAAGGCGGGCAGATCTTTGTTGAAAAGACACTTGATGCGATCAGGGCGCTGTTCAGCGGCAAGAAATAGATAACTTTCAACCTAAAAAGAGCAGTTGAATCTTCAACTCTCTTTGGTTTCAAGGTTTCTGGTTTCAAGGTTTCATGGTTTCATCCAAATCGGGATCGGGATCGCTATCGGGATCGATTGTTTAACCACGGAACACACTAAACACACGGAAACAGAGCCATGCCTTTCCGTGTGTTCGGTGTGTT
>JAKJHA010000100.1 GCA_022704125.1 Verrucomicrobiota bacterium
TGCACGGGATGGAGCATGACGGGGCAGGAGCCGACCAGCGGCACCGGCACGAGTTTTCAGATGACGGTAACGAACGATGCGGTGCTGACCTGGAACTGGCAGCAGAGCAACATCGCGCCGAGTATCAGCGGATCGTATGTACTGAATGCGTGGCGGACCTCCATCAACGGGGTTAATGCCAGTAACACGATCTCTGAAGCTGTGCTGGTCGGTATGGCTAGCGATCCGGACGGCGACACGCTGTCGCTGGCCTCGATCGCGCTGCAGGGCACTAAAGGCGGTTCGTTGACACGGGATGAAGCCAACCACACGCTGACCTACAATCCGCCCGCGCACACCGATGCAATCACCGAGACGTTCAGCTACGAAGTGTCAGATGGCAAGGGCGGTGTCGCGACGGGGACGTTGTCGGTTAATGTGGGATATGGCGGCACTCTAATACGTGCATTCTAGCGGGGTGGAGCGGTGCGTGGGGACGCACATGCTCCGGAAAAGGGGGGGACGTGAATATTTGCGAGCGCGGGCGCGAGACGATTCTCATCGCCGATGACGATGATGCGGTTCGTTTTATTTTGAAGCGGATTCTGGTGAGTGCCGGTTACTGTGTGCTCGAAGCCCGCAACGGGCAGGAGGCGGTTGATCTGGTCAGTACGAACATGGGGCTGGTGGACGGGGGGATACTGGACATTTCGATGCCGCTGATGGACGGTATTGAGGCGCGTGACCGGATCAGTGAGATCGCACCGAGTATGCCAGTCATGTTTATCAGTGCTGTGATGGAGCGCTTCATCAATCGGACGCCTCTGATCGAGGGGGTCAATTTTGTCCGTAAACCCTACACGCGGCAGGAGCTGCTGTCGGTCTTACGTGCCAACCTCGATAATGCGGATCGGTTGACCTATAAACAACAGTTCGGGGCTAACACCGTATCCGCTGTCCGGGTCCCAGAGCTTTTTACGGGATGACGTCGTGACTTCAAGTCTGCGAAGGAACTTGGAGTGCGGCGGCAAGCGGTATTCCGCGCGACGCCGCTTTTAAAGCACGAGTGTGGTGGCAACGCGGTGCGCAAAAGCGGTGCCGCGACCCGCGCACAACGCGGCTCTTGTCACCGCACTCCAAATTTTCGCACTTGCTTGAGCGTTTTCTAGGACCGCCAAAAGCGCCAAGATGCCCGTTTTACACTTCGTCGCTCCACTTAGTCGTTTTACACTTAATCGCTCCACTTCGTCGCAAGCGCAATCGACTGAGTTTTGGAGGCCAGTGCGTATGCGGGGCTAAGTGTAGGCGACTAAGTGTTGGCGACTAAGTGTGTTGGCGACTAAGTGTGTTGGACTAAGTGTAACTGTCCCCAAAAACCTTCGTGCCCTTCGTGTGAGAAAAAACCGAGTCTTGCCAGAAACCAAAGAGCGTTGAAAGAAGTTCAACGCTCTTTTTAGGCTATGTGGTCGCAACAATCGATTTCGATCCCGATCCCGATAGCGATCCCGATTTGGATAAAGCCAGAAACCTGAACCCAATCCCCCTTACTCTCCCAAGCAGGCTTTGAGCAACTCGGGGGAGAGGATTTTGCGGTTGTCGTCGTCTACGAGTGAGAAACGGTTGCCGTCGTTCGGCGTCGAGAGGTAGTTCCACACGCACCACGGAATGCCGGCCTCTTTGCAGATTGAGACGATGTCGCGCATGTAGGCAACGCGCGATGCCGGCGGCGCGTGGCGGATTGTGCCGAACTCGCCGTTCCAGAGAATCTTGTCGGGATGTTTCTTTACGAATTCGAGCGCGCCATGCAGGTACCCTTTTATGAAATTCCGATCAATCGCGGTCACGCCTGTGTAGCCGCCGTCCTTGGAGCCGTGCAGCCGGTTGTAGTCGCGATAACGCTCGACATCCGTGGTCGGATACTCCATGACACGGTTGTAGTAGAGCGGACCGGTCTGGAGCACGCCGCGCTGGTGTGTGAATTCATGCGGCGCATACATGTGGAATGTATAGACCACCTTGGGGTCATCCCAGACTTTGAGTTTGGAGAGCGTGCCCGCTGAGTTCCAGCAGGTCGATCCGATCACGATCCAGCGGTCTGGATTCTGTGCGCGAAGCTCTTTCAGTGTGCGGTCTGCAAGCGCGTTCCACTTTTCGGGATCCACGTTTACGACTTCGTTCAGCAACTCGAACGCGATTGCAGGTTTGTCGTGGAAGCGACGCTCGATTTCGAGCCACACCGCTACGAATCGATCCTGAAGTCCCTTGTCGTCGATGAGCTTCACCTTCTCGGGGATGTCGCAATAGTTGCCCACGGCCTTGTGCATGTTCAGCACCATATTGAGATTGTGCTTTTCGCACCAACCCACGAAGTCGTCCAACTTCTTGAACGTCCGCTCGCGGTACTTGCCGGGTGCCTCCTCCAGAACGATCTGGTCAAAGCCGAGGCGGACATGATCGAACCCCATCTCACGGATGTACGCGATGTCCTTCTCCGTGATATACGTGTCGAAGTGTTCCAGATCGCCGATCGTGATCGGCAGGCGGTGGTGTTGCGGCAACACATTAAACCGCTTGTAGTTCGTGAGCCATCCGCCGATGCCCATGCCCCGCGTGAATCCGGGCCACTCCTTGGCTCCAGTCGTTCCCGCGATCATCGCTGTCACTATCGCCATCTGAATCAGTTTCTTCATCATCAATCTCCTTGTTTTGAAATTACTTCACAATGACCATTGTGCCAGACGACATGCGGTCGATCAACCCGAGTTGGACAGCGTCGAGGCCGATCGTCTCGGTGCCATCATTCTGGAACACCAGTGTATGCGCACCCGGTGACAGCTTGACGTCGTAGTTCGCCGTCACCCAACCGTAGATGGATGTGGGCGTGACGGTTCCCACCGTTTCCCCGTCGAGTAGCACAGTCGCCTTGCCGCCGGTACCACTGCGGGCGGCCATGTACTGGAACGCGAGGCGATACCGTCCAGCCCGCGCCGTAAATGCGTTCGTGATGGCCGTGTCGGCCGCAAGCGCTACAGCGTACGTGCCGTCCGGAATGTATGCGCTGTGGAGCACATCGGTGTCCGCGCTGGTGACGCGTGTGTAGTCGCCCGTCCAGCCAGCATCCGGTGTCTCGAAGCTTCCGTTCGCCACCGCGTTCGTGACAGCCATGCCGCGTACGACCGGCCCCGTGAGAAAAACACCTGTGCCGGCGTTCCCGTAAAAGACGTCGTTTTTCAGATCATAAAGTCCCGCGACCCAGTTGGTCGTCATCATTGGCACGTAGTCGCGCACGAGGGTCGGCCCTTCGTAGATTTTCAGTGCTGATAGGCGGATGGACGGCGACTGGTTGTGCGGTGTGCCATTGTTGTTGACACCGAAGGCGTAGACGTTGAGGTCAGTCGCGAAATTTTGCGCCGTGAACACGTGCTTTAACCGGGAATCGACCAGAACGGGTGTTTTTCCGCCGAAAGAGAAGGTATGGAACGCATCGCCTACGGCATTCGTCAAACTCTGTCCCATGATCTTGTAAGCGACATCTGTTCCCCAAGCGGCGGCGTAGCCTTGAGATCCGCTCTCAGCTTGGAAGGACAAGCCTAGCGCGTTCTGCTTGAACGCCGTACGTGCGCCGACGAAATGCTTCGAGACCGAATAGGCGTTGTAGATCGTCGCCTGAATGGTGACGTTACTCGTACACTTGATCCCTGTATCGATATATTGTGTACCCGTGGATTCGATGTAGGCCAGTTCAGCGTAGCCCGCCGGAAGTTCCTCTGCCACCTCTGCCCCCGCAGTGAGTTGTCCCAGCCCCAGATTCATGTAGAAGGCGTCGTTGAGCGTGTCGTACATCCCGAGCGCGCCGTCCGCCTTCCGGCGGGCGGGGATGAGGTCCATGATCGCTCCGTCGTCTTTGGTCATTGTGAACGCCATGATCCGATAGGAGCCGTAGACGTTGGCTTGATAGGCGTAGTGTCCTGCGAAGAGGTAGAACGTGGCATCCTGTGCCGTCAGTGTGCCGAGGTTCGCGGTTGTTCCGCGACAGTCGACGATACGCGAATTAAGGTAGTTCACCTTCGTCGTGCCTTCGGTTGTGTCCGCGATGTTTTGCGACTGCTGGATGACGAGGCCGTTCCACCCCGCGTAAGCGTATTCATGGTTGGCTCCCAGCACGCAGCGGGTGTCTCCGCTGTCCTCACGTGATCCGCAGACATTGTGGTTGACGTTTGCCGAGGTCGTCGATTGATAAGTGATCGAGTAACCGTGCGCGTCGGTAAATTTTACGCCCGTGTCGATGTACTCTGTTCCGTGGGACTCCAGATACGTGAGGCGCGTATAAGCCTTCTGCCCGGAGGGGAGTGAAGCCACCTCCTCGCCGGGAAGAAAAGTCCCGGTTCCTTGATTGGTGAAGAACACCCCGTTCACGAGGTCATACAGACCGAGTTCGCCGTCTGCGTCACGTCGCGCGGGTACGAGCTCCATGATGATGCTGGTGCCCGCTGTCATCTTGAAGTCGAAGATGCGGTAGTATCCGTAAACGATCTCTGCATCGGGAAAGTGGTTGACGTCGTAATGTCCGGCAAAAAGGTAGAACGAACAGGTCTGCTGCGTCAAGGTACCCAAAGATGCGTTCACTGCGTCGCGACAGTAGAATCTACCGCAATTCAGGTAGTTCACCGACACTGTTCCCCACTCTCCATCGGAAGTGGAATGCGAATGCAACACCCCGTTCCACCCGATGTACACCAGCGATCTTCCTTCCGCCCCCAGTGAAGCGTTCGAGCCCACAAGACAGCGTGTGTCGTTGGTGTCCACGCGAGATCCACATAGATTCCGGTGGTGGAAACTGACCGTCGCTTGGTATGTGATCGAAAACCCGTTGGTGCTTCCGAACACGACATCCGTGTCGATATACTGTGTGCCGGTCGATTCAAGATAAGTCAGTTGCGTGTATCCCTCTGGCAATGCGGCAAAAACGTTGCTCGATACCAGTGCAACCAGCGCCGTGCAACCAATCATCGTCTTTTTCATGTTGCCCTCCTTACCGACGGTAGGGATGTTACCGTAAACGGTACCTCCTAAAAGCATAGGTGAAAGGCGGATTTACCGCAACAACATAATCGGTTAGTAACAGGGGACATGCGAGTTTAGCGCGTGGTTTGTGCATGCGCAGTCGGGAGCGCGGGCGTCCCCGCCCGCTCTGTGAAAGGCTGATCGAGATTCCGATGCGCGGTTTGGTTCCCAAGGAAAGCTTTCCCCCCTCGTGGCATGGGCGTCCCGCCCATGAAACACGGGCAAGATGCCCGTGCCACACCCTCCTGCAAGACACGTTGTTGCGGGCGAGGACGCCCGCGCTCTCGACTCTCCGCTCCCCCTTTCACCAGAAACGCACGATCTTCGCATATCCCTGTCACTAACCGATTACCGCAACAACATAATCAGGCCGCTATTGGCGATGGACAGTGTCACCACGCCGTCCTCCGCCGTGATGCGCGCAGAGAGGCCCACACGCGGCGGCAGACCGGCGTTGCGCACTTTCCAGCCGCGGAAGCCGCCGTTGAAATTGCCGTACGTGCCGATCACGGTCGTCATCGGTACCGAGATCGCATCGCCTTCCTCGCGGCCAAAGTCGATGGTGCCGCCGGATGCGCCGGTAAGCGTTCCGCTGACCGCGAAGAGATCGTTGGCGGCCTCGGACCAGTCGAGGTACAGCGTCACGCCGTTTTCAAAAGCCAACGTTTCGGCATGGAAGACACCGATTTCTCCCGGCGCGTCGCCAGCGCTCAGCGACCCGGTGACGGTGAAGTTGCCGTTGGTGACCGTGCCGGTGCCCGTGACATGCGTAAAGCGCGCGGCGCCGACGTTTTGCCCGAGGTCAAGCACACCGGTCGCACCGACAGCCAGATCGGGTGTCGTTGTAAATGCTGCGTCGAGCGTACCTTCAGCAACGTGGACGCGTCCGGTGAGCGCGACATCTTCGACCAGCGTAAGCGTGCCGCTGCCCAGCTTGGTCACGCCGCCGTCACCTTCGGCACCTGCCGTGAACGTTTGGCGGATCGCCACGCTATTGGTCAGCGTATCGATCACCGCGCCGCCGGTCAGCACGGTAAGCTCATTGACACCGTATAGATAATCGGTCAGGGAACCATTGAGGTTCGCGACCGCTGAGCAGAGCCCTCGCGTTTCAAGCACGCCGCCGTTCAGGTTCAGGAAGACGCGACCACCGCTGTGGTACCGTCTGGTGGCCGGGATGCTGAAACGGCCCTGCAATGGCGTGCCGTTGCCCAGCATGACGATGTTTGTCATGTAGGCGTAATCGGTGCTCTTCCACGAGAAGAATTCACGCGCCTCGAACGTGCCGCCGTGGATGGTCAGGTTGACGCGCCCGTAGAGACGGCCACCGCCGGAGCCGTTCATGCGTCCGAAAGCTGGACGGCCCAGCGAGACGAGTCCGCCGTTCAGCGTCCAATCGACTGGGCTGCGCGTGCCGATGTCGCACCACGCATCATCACGGAGGGTCACGAATTCGCCATCGTTACAGACGACGGAAATGACCATGTTGGAAACGTCGCCGAACCCCAACGGATTGGTGCCGGTCAGCGTCAGGCGTCCGCCGTTCATGACCATGGCGAAGGTGCCAGCCGGTGCCGCGGTGTTGAACTGCACGCCCAATCCACCGAACGTGACCTCGGCGTCCGGCTCGATAATCAGTCCCAGAGCGCTACCCTCATACAAGCTGGTGGCGTCAAATTGGTTGCGCAGGGTTAGGCCGGGCGTGTCCATCGTGAAGCGGTTGCCGGGCGCAAAGCGCACAGTGCCATCACGCAGATAGAAGCGGTAGTTGGCGTGTACACCGAACAGGGTGCCGCCGATCGACCAGACGTTGGTTCCGCGCTTCGTCAGCGCGCGCGGATCGGGCATGGCGAGCGCACCGCCGGTGATGAGCGGCGCGGTGGTATCCACGGTGGTGTTGTTAACGAAGCCGATTGCCGTGTCGAACGCGACAGGCGCACTGCCGACCGTGGCGAGGAGCCCTCCAGCCATCGTCAGATCGCCACGGCCCGGAGTGCCGTTTCCGCGCAGAGCGAGCGTGCCGTTTGAGACGCGGGTTCCTCCCGCGTGGGTGTTGGCCGCCGTGAGTTCCAGCGTGCCGCCACCGCCATCCTTGACGAGGGTACCTACGCCGGTGACCGTGCCGTTGACCGTCAGGGTCGCGCCGCTGTTGGCGCGCAGGCTGCGATTGCCGGGCGGAAGTTCGACGGCACCGTCGAGCGTGGCATTACCGGTTGCGAGGACTTCGCCGTCATTGACGCGTACGATGCCGTTGATGTCGGCGTTTTCCTCCAGCCGCATTGTGCCGGCATTGACCAGCAGGGCGGTGTCGATCACGCAGTTTGTGACCTGCAAGGTACCTGCTGTATCGAGCGAGAGGGCGGCTGAATCGCCCGTCACCGATCCGGCAATGGTGAGCGTGTTGCCGTTGGGTGCCAGCGAGACGGCGGCGGCACCGGCGACTGCGAGCGGCGCGGACACCTCATGATCGCCGCGCATCAGGGTCATCTGGGGAGCACTGCCGGAGAGCGTCAGAGTCTCGCCGCCGGAAACGGTGTAGCGGTTGGTGGCGTCGAAAATCAGGCCGCCCAGCGTGGCCGGCGTATCGACCGTGACAGTGCGCGCTTCCGACAGCACGTTGGCAAAGAACGCCGCCGTATCGATGGCGATCGGTGCGGTACCGTTCTGCCAATTCGAGCCCTGCGACCAGAGACCGTCGTTGTCAGCCGTCCAGATCGCTTCGTCGAGGCCCGGCTGCGTGGTGACGGTGAGGAGCACGCGCTTCTTGACGGTGTCGAGCGAGAAGGCATAGGTGCGCGAGGCGATCGGGTTGGCGACCGAAAGCCCTGTCAGGTCTGGGTCGGTACCCGCATAAGAGAGAATCGGGTAGGTGCCGGCGTAAAGCGCGGGATCCAGCGAGCCGCGCTGATAGAGCAAGACGGCGACCTGGCCGAGTGTGAGGTTACCGGTGACGGCGAGTTGATCGCAGGTGTTGTTTGCGCCGCACCAAACCGCAAGGGTGGCGTCAACTGCCGGCTCGGCCGCACCGAGCGTGGCGTTGG
>JAKJHA010000101.1 GCA_022704125.1 Verrucomicrobiota bacterium
TGCAAGTGCGTAGATGCCGGGCTTCACGATCACCGTCCAAGCCTCTTTGTTGCCCTTCGCCTTCGACGCACGAATCATCTCCAGCGCGGCCTGCGGCGTCAGGCCGTCCGGAGCGACCACCACCTCACCCGCCTGAACGAGTGCCGCTGAAATAAAACCCAAGAAAACACCCGCAAAACAAACTCTGCTCCCCATTTCAAGCCTCCCATGAACGTTGCAACTGACCGCATGATAGCAAAATGCGGCGGTGGGGCAAACGCACTTCTGAACAATAAAGAGGCAGGTGTTTGGAACGGCAGGTGTTTGGAATAGGCACATGCGGAACTATCGTAATTAGTCGTGCGCTGATTTTGTTTCGTGAATGGTTGCCGAGCTGCCTGTGCCCACACCTTTCAAGGTGTGGGCACGGGCATGGTTCGGACATGGGCCGCGACGGCGGTGCGTTTTTTGGCGCGTTGCTCGAGACGAGCCTTTAAAACCGGTGGTGTCGGCGTGGTTGCCCGGTACGCGCGGGGTGCGTTCTGGCATACCTGGATGAAAAGGTTGATATGCCCACACCTTTCAAGGTGTGGGCACGGGCGTGGTTCGGACATGGGCCGCGACGGCGGTGCGTTTTTTGGCGCATTGATCGAGACGGGGTTTTCGTACTAAACGCCCGTCCCTTGGCAGTACCGATCGGCGAGTGAGCCCTCAATCTGATTGCCCCTTGATCAGGCGCCAAGACGAGGGACGTTTTTTCATGACGTGCCACTCTTGTTTACGGTGTCACGCGATCACAAGTCCGCGTGCCGCGCGATCAGTTGCAAGAACGTCTCCAAGAAAAAATTGCGGTCGGGGTGGAGCGACCACACCGCGTCTTTGTCGACGATCATTTTCCGCTCGGAAAGCTTGTTCAGATGCCGCGCCAATGCTTGCCGAGAAATGTGTGTCTCCTGCGCTAGAACGGGGGTAGCGAGGTTGCCCTTTATAAGAAGACAATGCAGCACGGTCAACCGTCGCGGATGCGTGTAGGCGGTCAGGTTGTGGATGATTCGGTCAGTTGTCCATTTCTCCGTGAGGATCGCCCGACTGACAACCGCCAAAATGTGCGCTGCCGCGGGCACGAGCGGATCCGGCGAGGGAAAATAATGAACCCAGCGGCTCTGCCGTCTCGCGCTAAGGAGTCCCCGCGCCTGTAGCGCCCGCAAGCACAGGCTGGCATGATCGTCGGGAACGGCGGCCTGCTTGGCGATCTCGCCGACTGACTGGCCCGGCTGGCGCAACACGACCTCAAGGCAGCGGAGTCTGCGTTCATTGGCCAAGACCCGGCATGTGCGCCAAATGGTTGGATGGTAACTCATCAGTGTTCCCCCGTTTCTGGATCAGCCCGCGCACACCGTGGTGGTGCTCACGCCTGTGCTTCGCTGACGCCCACACCTTTCGATGCGCGGAAGTTAACACGGCGCACGGTGACAAGTCAACAGATTATCGAAGTTAGACAAAACAGCTTTTTGAGCGGTGTGTTTCACTGGTGTTTGGTACACAAAAGAAACGCTTTCATAAATGGTTGCCGAGCTGCCTGCGCCCACACCTTCCAAGATGTGGGCGCAGGCATGGTTCGGGCATAGATCGCGACGGCGGTGCGTTTGTTGGCGCGTTGATCGAGACGGGCCTTTAAAACCGGCGGTGTCGGCGTGGTTGACCGATGCGCGCGGGGTGCGTTTTAGCATGCTCGGCTGAAGGGGCTGATATGCCCACACCTTTCAAGGTGTGGGCACAGGCATGGTTCGGGCATAGGTCGCGACGGCGATGCGTTTGTTGGCGCGTTGATTGAGACGGGCCTTTAAAACCGGCGGTGTCGGCGTGGTTGACCGATGCGCGCGGGGTGCGTTTTAGCATGCTCGGCTGAAGGGGCTGATATGCCTACACCTTCCAAGGTGTGGGCACGGGCGAGGACATTCGCCCAAGCGGCGTATCGCGCCGCCGCTTCTGAACGCCGAACATCGAACGCCGAACGCCGAAGTGAAACAAACAGTCCAGCTTTGTTTCACCGCGACGAAGTGAAACAAATCCTTGCCTAAATCGAATTAGGTCGCGGGCTCCGTCCGTGTTAGGAAAAGAAAGAAAGAAAATCGGCAGACGCACATTCGATCTGTTAGCCCGCCGCCCGCGCTTCGCACGGGAATGTAAATGAGGATAACTTTGATGTAAGTTATAGGCGCACATTCGAGCTTGAAGCGGTGAAGGTTAGCCCGTATACTCCGAGATGGTTGATTCTCATGGCGTACCTAAAAAGGAGATTCCAAATGGCTTCCCTACGGATTGAACGCACGCTTCGCACACTTGCTTACTGTGTGGCTTTGGTAACAGCCGCGTCTGTCTCAGGCGCGGAAAGAACATGGACCGGTGCCGGGGCGGACGCCCGTTGGACCACGGCGGCAAACTGGGCGGAAGGTGCGGTTGCCGCCTCTGACACGCTGCGGTTTGGCGGCACCGTGCAGCCCGTCACGACCAATGATTTCGCTGCCGACACAGCGTTCTCAGGTCTCACCTTTCTGCCTGACGCGGTTGGCTTTACGCTCGCGGGCAACCGCATCACGCTTAACGGTGACCTCGTCAACCAATCGTCCGTCTCACAGACCGTCTCACTGCCCTTGCTGATCACGGCGACGGCGGACCGCACACTTAACGCTGCAAATGGTCCGATGACGTTGACTGACTCGCTGAATTATGACACCGGCACCACGTCCCGCTCTTACAAGAAGACCGGTTCCCATGAACTGCTCTTCACCGGGTCAACCCAGGTGACCAACCTCTACAGTCGTTTCGCGCTCAATGAAGGCACGTTGCGTTTCGCATCGGGATCGATGTTTCATCTGGTCAACTTCAGCAATGATCGCAATGTCTTCCGCATCGGCGATGTCGCCAACAAACAATCCGCCATCATCGTTGAGCCGGGCGCAGATGTGGCACTCGGCGGGCTCTCCCTACAGATGACTGGGGTGCCGAATGGTACCGGAAGTTTCGACCTGTTCGTCAACGGCGGTCGCTTTGAACTCACCGGTCTGGACAACACCTTCGGCGATATGACCGGCAACCGCACCGCAATTGTGATCAACAACGGCGGCATCTTCACAAACGGCACGGAAAACGCCTGGGTACATGCCGGCACACGCTGCCCCTTCACCCTTGAACTCGACGGCGGGACCGTCTGGTTGCAGCGGCTCTCACTGGGACGTGAATCCGGTGCGGGCGACCGTCAGTTAGGGCGCGCCGACATCGACATCCGCCGCGGCCTCTTTGTCGTCAACAATGCCTTCCACTGGATGAGCACAAGCTGGACGCTCCGCACCAACATCGTCACACTCGGCAACGGCACGCTAGGCAGCGCGACGCTCAGTTCGGTCAGCATGTCGCGCGCAACCACATCCGGCACCGCGATCCTCAATCTGAACGGCGGCATTTTGGAGTGCCGCAACGGCTCTGTCAACTTCCTGAGTGGCTTGAACCAAGTCAACATGATGGCGGGCGGCGTGATCATTGACACATCGAACAACGCTGTGAATATCACGGAACCGATCATGCGTGATCCTTCGCTCAGCCTAGACGTGAGGGATGGCGGCCTGACCAAACGCGGCGCCGGTTCTCTGACCTTTTCCGGGCCGACCAATGAGTTCAATGGTCCTCTGCGCGTCGAGGACGGTTCGCTGCGCATTTCGCCCGGCATGCTTTCGGACCTCGAAGAGATCTATCTCGCCCCCGGCAGAACCTTGAGCTTCCGTGGTAGCCACCGCCAGAATCTGGCGCCGCAGCGCCTCTGTCTGGGCGACGCCGTGACGACCAGCCGACTAGATCTAGACGTCTCGGTCGACGATCTGACCTGTGACACGATCCACATCCCGATCGGCGGCTACATCGGCAAGATCAACCTGCACCTGAAGCAGCGCGGTCCCATCGACCGCGACTTCAACCTGCCCGGCGATTATGTGCTCTTCACCTACGCAAGCGAGCCGCCGGACATCACCCTTTTGACCCACGCCAACCGCGCGTTCGGCACGACCTCCTCTTTCATCGTGGACCGTGCCGCAAAAACGGTAACGCTACGCCTGATGGTGAATACCACGGAAACTGCGTGGAGTAACCCCGCCGGTGGCGCTTGGGAGACCGCAGACAACTGGACCACACCGCCGATCAACGCGCCCGAAGCGCGCGCCCGGTTCTGGGACACCATCACCGCCCCCGCCACTGTTACGCTCAACACCGATACGCGTATCGGCGGCTTCTCTTTCAACAACAGCCAACCCTACACTCTTTCCGGCAACGGTACGCTGACTATCGGCGACCAGTTCGGCACTGGCTATCTGGTCAGCGATGCCGGCAGCCACGCTGTCGCGCTGGACATTGAGTTGGCCGCCCCTATCAACATGGGCGCACCGGCCTCGCACACGCTGACGCTTTCCGGTGTCCTTTCCGGCTCAGGCGGCATCATTAAAGGCAATGCCGGCACTTTGCATCTTACCGCGGCGAACACCTTCTCCGGCGGCGTGCGCATTGACGGCGGCACCCTGACGATCCCCTCACTGGATGTTTTGGGATCCGGCCCGCTGACCCTCGCAGGCGGTACCGCCCTTATGACTGGCGGCGGCAGCGCGACATACGCCAACCCGCTCTACGTGCAGGCCAACGGCGTCCTTGATCTGGGCAGCACAGACCTGACATTGACCGGCCCCATAGATTGGACCGGTGCAGGCATCCTCACCAAACAGGGCGAAGGCGAACTGATCTTGGCCGGCAGCGCAAATGAAAACAACAGCGCCTACCGCTTCAATTTCCGTCAGGGTGTTACGCGCCTCGCTGCCGGCACGGCGTATACCCTGCGCGGCAACGACCGCGATGTCCTGCAGACCACCTACAGCGCTGTCGGCCAGACATCCAAACTGGTCATCGACCCCGGCGCAGTGCTCACCGCCGGCGGCATGCGCCTCATGGCCGGATCGTACGCCGGCACATCGACCGTGCATGTGGCGGGCGGGCGGCTCGACCTGCTTGATGCCGAGAGCACGATCGTCAATGCCACCGGCGGCCGCGCCGATCTCCTGATCGACAACGGCGGTTCGCTCTATGCAGCCAAAGGCTGGTTCAATCTCGGCGTCAACGGGCTTGGCACCCTGACGGTCACCAACGGCAGCGTTTCGCTCGGTCTCCTGTCAATGGCCGGATATGCCGATACCATTAGCACCGGCAACCGCAAAGGCAGCGCCGCAGTGACTGTCGGACCGGGCGGCGTTTTTGAGGTCCGTGACTACTTCAACTGGATCAATGACGACCAGAACAATCTTGCAAGTCTGCGACTCGATGGCGGCCGGTTGATCCTCCCCGTCACCGCGCGCGCCGTTGGCAGCATCGGCACCGCAAGCGTCGTCCTCAACGGTGGTGTTTTCGACTGTGCCGGCTTGCCAACCTTAACCACCGTCAACGCCCAGATCGCACCCTCGCTGGATGACTATCTCTTCGGCGTCGATGAGCTATTCCTCGGCGCAGACGGCATCACGATTGATACCCGTCTCCACAATGTCACCATCACTCAGCCGCTCGTCATGGAGAGCGGCAGCACTGTAGCCGCTGGTTTCACCAAGACCGGTACCGGCATCTTGACACTCGCAGGTGACCACGCGTTCAACGCACCGATCACCGTTCAGGTCGGCACGCTTGCGCTCACTTCGCTACCCAACAACGCGGTGCAGGTCGTCAGCGGTGCCACGCTTAACCCCAGTTTCAACAACGTGCGGACCGATGCCGTCACAACCGCAACGTTTGGGGACAATACCGTTCTGGCCGTCGATCTCGCTGAAGCCAACAGCAGCGACCGCCTCGCGGTTGCCGGTACCCTCGCACTGGGCTCGCGCCTTACAATCTGGGTGAACGGCGACACGCTACCGGGCACCTTTACGCTCTTCACCTACGGCACACTCACCGGCAGTGCCAATGCTCTGCGTATCGGCAATCCGGATGGCGACTTCACCTATCAGTTCACCGATACCGGCAGCGCCATCACGTTGACCGTCGCGGCCAATCCCAATAGTGTGGCGTGGGCGAACGATGCCGACGGCGTTTGGAGCGCAAACGCAAACTGGACACCGCAAACCGTGCCCAATGGCGTGGGACACTCAGCCCGCTTTGACCTCAGCTTCGCGCAACCGCGCACGGTCACGCTTGACCTGCCGGTTACGCTGAGCGCCCTGCTGTTTGATGCGCCGATCGCCCCGCAGGTGACCGGCACGGCGTCGCTCAGCCTCAATCATAGCGCCATGCCTTCGTCAATCGAAGTGGCGTCGGGCCACCCGACGCTTGCCGTGCCGGTCGCCGTACCGGCCGAAACGACGGCGTGGATCGCGCCCGACACCTCACTGACTTTGGCTAAAAACCTGAGCGGCACAGGTGCGCTCAGTGTCCAAGGCGGCGGTGCGCTGATGCTGATGGCGACGAACACGATAGCCAGTACCCGCGTCGCGGATGCCACGCTGCAACTCGGCCCCGACGCTTCGTTGGAAGCCCCGCTGACGCTCGACAACGCCACGCTCGCCACCTCAGCCGATCACACCAGCGCAGCCGCCATCACGAGCGGCACGTATGGCGCGACCGTTACACCGCTTGACAGCACCACGCTGACCCTGTCCGGCCCCGTCAGCGGTACAGGCGGATTGGTCAAGACCGGTTCCAGCACGCTGGCCCTGACCGGGCCGCTCACCTATCAGGGCACAACCGTCTCCAGCGGCGGCACGCTCGCCCTCGCCACGCCGCCGCCCGCCGATTTGCGCCTCGGCGCGGGTACCTTTGTCCATGCCGGCGCGGCGGCGTCACTGCCCGGCTATCTGCTCAATACAGAATCAAACGGCACGGCGGCTGTTTTTGCCAATGCGGCCGACGTGACCGTGACCGGCCGAGTCCAAGCCGTTGCCGGTGGGTTCGTCAAACAGGGCACAGGTACGCTAGCCTTCACCTATCCCGGCGAACAGACGTTATGCGTCGCAACGCAAACCGCCCTGCAAGATACGCTACTCAATATCGGCCCGAACGGTGACGGCCCAACAGCCGGATTCAATCCGTTCACCGTTTCGGAAGGTACCGTCGTGCTGGGGGCTGAAGGTCAGGTCAACACCTTTAGCGGCAGCATCAGCGTCGGTCACTTTTCGACGGCTGATGCGGGTGCCGAAACCGCCGCGCACTTGAGAATCGAAGGCGGCACCACGACCGTCGCCGGTCATATCGCCGTAGGCCGGGGCAACGGCAATACCGTTACGGCCCCTACCCCGCTCGTTTCCACCTTGACCATCGATGGCGGTACGGTCGCCGCCGTCGGCTTTGCCATCGGACACAACGGCGGCAACACGGTCGGGTTTAACGCACGTCCCGCTGTCATCGTCAATGGCGGCGACATCTCACTCACCCGCATCAACATCGCGGAGCATCTCGGCAGCGACTGCGCACTGACGCTGAATGACGGCACGATCACGCTGGCAGAAAACATTCAGGTTGGTCACCAGACGTCTTTTGGCGGTGGCGGCACAGCGCTCATCACCGTAAACGGCGGCGAACTCGTGGCGTCCAACGAGATCAACCTCGGCATAACTCCGTCAGCTACCGGCACGCTGCATGTGGCCGGCGGACTGGTCTCCGCGCGCAACATCGTCGTCGGCGGAGGATACGGTCGCATCCTGCTTGATGGCGGCACGCTGCACCTTTGGATGGGACCGATGAACGCTCCGCAAGATGTACAGATCATGGCAGGCGGCGCGCGCATTGAGGTTCGTTCGGGCCGCTTCACCATCGCTCGTCCCCTGTTGGCCGGCGAGGCCAACGACGGCGGCCTCGTCAAGATCGGAGCCGGCATGCTGGCGCTCGACAGTTCTGAGGACCACACCTTCACAGGTCCGGTCACGGTAGAGGAAGGCATCCTCGCCTTCCGCAATGAGGCAGGGGCACCTCTGCCAGCGGGCACGACACTGACCGTGTCCCCTGGTGCGAGCCTCTATCTGACGTCCGAAGACATCAGGAACGACCGCGTCATGACAGTCGCCA
>JAKJHA010000102.1 GCA_022704125.1 Verrucomicrobiota bacterium
GGCGGCGCGTTGGAGCGGGCCTATCCCCCGGCCAAGCCGGAGTCGTTGCCGCGCGCCGACGCAATCGTCGTACTGGGCGGCGGCATCAAGCCGCCGACACGCCTGACGCGCGATGCTGATCTGGATATGGCGGCTGACCGCGGCTGGTACGCGGCGCGTTGTTTCCATGCGGACCGTGCGCCGCTGATCCTTTTTTCAGGCGTCAGCGAGGGGCCCGGCATGCGGCAATTCCTGATCGATCTCGGGGTTCCCGCGAAGAAGATCGTGCTGGAGACCGACAGCAAAAACACCTATCAAAACAGCCTGTTCACGCGCGAGAAGCTCAAGGAGATCAAGGCAAAACGCATTCTCTTGGTCACTTCGGCGTGGCACATGCGGCGCTCGCTGCTGGTTTTCAAACACATGGGCGTGGAGGCGGTGCCAGCGGCCACGGACTACGAAGCATTGTCGATGCGCGGTCTGCTCTCCCCCTCGAAACTCGCCTACTATTTGCCGACAGCGGACTGCCTCGACAAGAGTTCGGCGGCACAGAAAGAGTACATCGGGTATTGGGCGTACCGCACGTACCTGATCTTTCAGAAGTTCCGTGGCCGTTCCTAGATGTTGTTCCGGCTTGCATATCCCGCGAACGTCTGATACCTTGTGCGCATCTTTCATGGCGAAAATAGCTCAGTTGGTTAGAGCAGCAGATTGTGGATCTGCGGGTCGCGGGTTCGAGTCCCGTTTTTCGCCCCAGTTTTTACCCCAGTAAAACTCCGGTTTTATTGGGGTTCTTTATTGACGGGTGTCGGGAGGCGTGGGACAATCGCAAACCACGAAGACCCGGAAGTGCGGGGACGGCGATGGGTGCCCCACGTTCCTGCTGGCGTCTGTATGCGGATTTCTGGAGCCTGTGAAGAAAGAGAAAGAGGGATGAATCGATGAGCCGTAAAGTTTTGTTGTCAGCAAATGAGGCGGTCGCATGGGCGGCCTGCAAGGCGGGTTGTGCTGTGGCGTCGGCCTATCCCGGAACGCCGAGTACCGAGATTCTTGAGCAAGTGGCGAAGTTCAAGGACTCGATCTACTGTGAGTGGGGCGTGAATGAAAAGGTCTCGATGGAGGTCGCCATCGGCGCCTCGATCGCTGGCGCACGTGCACTGACCGCCATGAAGCATGTGGGCCTCAATGTGGCGATGGACCCGCTGATGACCTACACGTATGTCGGCGCGAACGGCGGCCTGGTGGTGGTCACGGCTGACGACCCCGGCATGCACAGCTCGCAGAATGAGCAGGACTCGCGCAATCTGGTTAAGTTCGCGCGCGCCGCGCTCTTCGAGCCTGCCGACAGCCAGGAGACCTTTGACATGGTGCAGGCCGCGTTCGAGGTCTCGGAGCAGTTTCAAGTGCCGGCGTTTGTGCGGCTTTCGACCCGCACGTCGCACACCTCGACGGTCGTGGATGTCGGTGACGATTTCGGGCCGGGGCACCCGGAGCGCAAGGCGTACGTCAAGGATATCCGGCGTTACATCCCCGTTCCGATGTTTGCGCGCCCTCAGCGCCTGAAGGCGCAGGAGCGTACCGCTGCCTTGCGTGCTTTCGCCGGTGAGACGCCGTTCAACCGTGTCGAGCGCGGCGACGACCGGCTCGGCATCATCACCTCCGGCGTGACGTATCAGTATGTGAAGGAGGTGTTCCCTGAGTTCAGCGTGCTTAAGCTGGGCTTCACCAACCCGCTGCCGATCGAACAGGTCAAAGCCTTTGCGGCGAGTGTGGAGCGTGTGCTGGTGATTGAGGAACTTGATCCGTTCCTAGAGGATCAGGTGCGGGCGTTGGGCATCAAGGTGGTCGGGCATACGACCGAGTTGAACATGCACGAGATGAATCCAGTGCGTCTGACCGCGCTGCGCAAGGAGTTGCTCGGTGATGTCGAGCTGCCCGTCGTGACGCGCGCGGACGCCGGTCTGCCGACGCGTCCGCCGGTGCTCTGCGCCGGTTGCGGCCATCGCTCGGTCTTCTACACGCTGGCTAAGTTGGGCGCGACCGTTACGGGCGACATCGGATGCTACACGCTGGGCGCGTTTCCTCCGCTCAATGCGATGGACACCACGATTTGCATGGGCGCCTCCGTCGGCAATGCCTACGGTATGGAGAAAGCCGGTAAGAGCGGGCGTCTCTGCGCGGTGATCGGCGACTCGACCTTCTTCCACTCCGGTATGACCGGCATCTTGAATGTGCTTTACAACGGCGGTACGATCACTACGGTCGTGCTTGATAACCGTATCACCGGTATGACCGGCCATCAGGACAATCCTGGCTCCGGGCGCACCTTATGTGGCGATCCCGCGCCGGTCACGGACATTGCAGAAATCGCCAAGGCGATGGGCTTCAAGCGCGTGGTGCGCGTGGACGCGTATGACATGGCCGCTTTGGAGCGTGTCCTCAAGGAAGAACTGGATGCGCCCGAGCCGTCGGTCGTGATCGCGGGCGGCCCTTGCCGTATTGCCGCCAAGTTGACGAATGCCGGCACCTTCGAGGTGGACGCGGCGAAGTGCAAGGCCTGCGGTGCCTGCTTCAAGTTGGGCTGCCCCGCGATTGAGCGTGGCGAGCCGACGCCGGATGGCAAACGGTTCAAGTCGCGCATCGATCCCGTGCAGTGCGCGGGCTGCACCATGTGCGAGCAATTGTGTAAGTTTGGAGCGATCAAGCGGGTGCGGTAGCCGGGACGATACGCAATTTCCCTTATGGCCCAAAAAAAGACATATGATCCTAATGACGGGCGACGCTTTGTTCCAGAGCGTAAACTTAGGCTCAGCGATATCAAGAACACGCTTTTCGAAGGTGATTGTCTGGAGATATTGCCGTTTTTCCCCGATGCCTGCGTAGACTTGGTGCTATGTGATCTGCCTTACGGGACAACTCAAAACAGATGGGACAGTCTTATCCCTTTGGATCTGCTTTGGGAACAGTACCGCAGGATTCTTAAGCCGCGCGGGGTCGTGGTGCTAACCGCGCAGGGGATTTTCACTGCCAAAGTTATTTTGAGCAACGAGGCGTGGTTCAAATACAAAATCGTCTGGGAAAAATCCAAGCCCACAAATTTCTTGAACGCTAAACGACAGCCGCTCAGAAAACATGAGGATGTGTGTGTTTTTTATGTTGGACAACCGGTCTACAACCCGCAGATGAATAGCGGCGAGCCGTACGATAAAGGTGTTCGGAAAAATCAATTGTCCGGCAGCTACGGTGATTTCCAACCGGCACGTGTGAAGAGCAGCGGTGCGCGCTATCCTACGGACGTGGTCTATTTCAAAACAGCCGAGAGCGAAGGGCCGGTGTGGCATCCTACGCAGAAACCTGTGGAACTCGGACGGTATTTAATTCGGACGTTTACCGAGCCTGAAGCACTGGTGCTTGACAACGCATTTGGGAGCGGGAGTTTTCTTGTCGCTGCTGCGCTGGAAGGGCGGAGTTATACCGGCATCGAGCGCAATCAGGATGTGCATCTGTTCAAAAAGGTCCAAGTTGATTACGTGGGGGTCGCGCGCGAGCGAATCGAAAGGAGCTCTTGCCAAACCCCTTGTGGCATGGGCGTCCCGCCCATGAAACACGGGCAAGATGCCCGTGCCACACCTGCAAGCAAAGGGTCTTGCAAAAACCACAGAAGCATCGCATAGACCTTACGCAGGTATTGTTAGCGCTTTACCGTATTGGAAATTGTGTTAAAAAGGATTGAAGGAGAGGAGCATGGGAGAAGAGCATGAGTGAGAAAGTCACAAACGTTTCCTTAGTTGGCGTGGGCGGTCAGGGCATTCTGCTCACCAGCGATATTCTGGCGCGGACAGCGGCGCTGGCCGGGCTGGATGTGAAGAAGAGCGAGATCCACGGCATGGCGCAGCGCGGCGGCAGTGTGATCAGTCAGGTGCGCTTCGGCGAAAAAGTGTACTCGCCGATCATCCCGGATGGTGCCAGCAACCTGCTGGTTGCGTTCGAGCGGCTGGAGGCCCTGCGCTGGCGGCATCTGCTCGCGCCGGACGGCAAGGTGCTGATCAACGACATGAACATGACGCCGGTCACGGTTTCGAGCGGTCAGCAGGCTGCGGTGACGGATCTGGATGACCGCCTGCGCACTGAATATCCGTCCGCGCTGTATGTTGACGCGCTGACGATCGCCAAGGAGATGGGCAACACGCGCACGATGAACATGGTGTTGGCGGGTGCGCTCTCGACTCTGACGCCGTTCAGCGCCGAGCTGTGGCAACAGGCGATGCGCGAGCGCATCGCGGCCAAGTTCATTGATCTGAACCTCAAGGCGTTTGAGGCGGGACGCGCACGCGGCGCAACGTCGGCGTCCTGAATAGAGCCGTGTTCGCGCGACTCCTCCAGTTCGTGAAGGGACGCCGCAGCGAGCGGCGCGACCTGCCGCGTTCGGCGGTGGTGGGCGCTTGGGGTGAAGAGCGCGCGGCGGCGTTTCTCAAGGCGGCTGGCTTTTCGATCATCGGGCGGAATGTGCGTCCGAATCGTCGCGATGAGATTGATCTGGTGGTGCGGCGCGGCGATACGCTCGTGTTCGTCGAGGTCAAGACGCGCCGGCGCGAGGATTTCGGTCGGCCGCTCTCCGCAATCAACGCCCGTGAGCGCCACGCGCTGAATCGCGCGGCGGCGGCTTTCGTGCGCAGGGCGGGCTATCCGCGCCTCTACTTTCGCTTTGATGTGGTCGAGGTGCTGGGCCAGCCGGAGGAGGGTGAGCCGCTGATCCGGCATGTTGAAAATGCTTTTCCGTTTGAACCGCGTCTGCGCTTCTCACGGCAATAGGAGAATGGTATGCAAAGAGGATCGAAGACGGGGTGGATCGCGCGGGTTGCGGTTGCGGGCTGTGTGGTGTGGGTGTCGGCGTGCCGCTTGCTGGATACGCCGAAGGCGGATGCCTGGATGAAGCAGGCGCGGTCTTACGCCCTGACGCCCGCAACCGATTGGGTGTATCCGGTCGAGGTTGTGCGCAGCGAGGGCGCGGTGGAGGGGGCGGAGCATCTGCTGGCCGAGGATGGCGTGAGCTGTCGGCTGGTTTACGAGAACGGCGCTCCCAAGCCGGTGGTGATTCTCGACTTCGGGCGGCAGAGCGTCGGCGGATATGCGGTCTTTACGGTGACGGCGGATCTGGGTGCGCCGGTGGTGCGGCTCTCCTATGCGTGTCATCCCGACGGGCTTTCGGAGACCGGTTGTTTCACGCGCTCGACCAGTGCCCGCTACCTCGGCCCGACGCTTGACCTGCCGATTCTGCCGGCGAATGTCTACCGGCATGAGACCTACACGATACCGCGCGCCGGGCGCTTCATCGCGCCGTTGATCCAAGGCCAGACCCGGTATGTCAGGCTCCAGCTCGATACGCCCGGCACCGAGGTCAGCATCGACGCCGTGGCGATGGTGAACAGCGAGGTGTATGACCGCACGCCGCACGACGGGCTTTTCCTGTGCAGCGACGAGCGTCTGAACCGGCTGTGGGCGATCAGCGCATGGACGTTGCAGATTGCCTCATTTCCGAATCACGATGCCTGGAAGTGCGTGGACGGCTGGCTGTTGCCGCGCAAGTTGGAGCAGGCCGAAGAGATCGGGCTGAGCCGCGACGGCGCGTCGTGGGGTGACGTGCGGATCGAGACGACCTTCGAGCTGCGCACCAATCCCGATCATGTATCGGCGGCCGGACTCGCCTTCCGTGCGGCGGACGCGCGCAACGCCTATCTGGCGGAGGTCGATCTCAATGGTGTGGTGAAGTTGCTGGCGCGGCAGGACGGACGCGACCGCATGCTGTGCGAACGCCGCCTGTCCGGGCCGTTGCTGGACGGCTTG
The DNA here is from genome assembly GCA_022704125.1 of Verrucomicrobiota bacterium. Lineage (GTDB taxonomy): Bacteria > Verrucomicrobiota > Kiritimatiellia > RFP12 > UBA1067 > DUPH01. The sequence goes on from JAKJHA010000102.1 coordinate 5,824, forward strand.
CGTTACAAGTTGGAGGTCGAGGCGTTCGGGCCGATGTTGGTGGTGCGGTTGGATGATGTCGAAGTGGCGCGTGTCGAGGACGACACTTTCGCGAACGGCCGCGTGGGCTTCTACACGCCTAAAGAGAAGTGGCCGTTCTTCGACGACATCCGGGTGACGAATGCCCGCGGGCGCGTACTGCTGAAAGACGATTTTTCGCGCGGGCTCGACCAATGGGACTTCGCGCGTACGCTGTCATTCGTGGCAGACGGCGCGAAACGCGACCGGCTGGTCTGGTCGGGCGACCTCTACTTCGCGCAGCGCAGCGCGTATTACGCTTCGGCGCAGCCTGTCTATATGCGCGACTCGCTGCGCATGCTCGCTTTCAATCAGACGGCGGACGGATACGTACACGCCTCGCCTTATCCCGAGCGCAGCGTGCCGCCGGCACGCGACGATTTCGGGCCGTTCCCCTCGGATGAGTTCGCGGCGTGGCTGGTGCCGGTGGCGTGGGATCACCTGCTCTACACCGGCGACCTCGGAACGCTCCGCGAACTCTGGCCGGCGATCCAACGGTTGCTGAGTTATCTGGAGGCGCACATCGGGAGTGACGGCCTGTTCCAGCAACGTCCGGAGACCTCCAAGCACGCCTGCAACTTGAATCTGGGCGATGTCCGCAAGCGCGCCTACATGAATCTCTTGCTGTGCGCGGTCTTCAGGGATGCCGCGCGTATCGCCGACGAATTGTCGCTGCCGGGGGAGGCGGCGACCGCACGGCGTCGCGAGGCGTCACTCCGGGATGCGCTCGACCGTCATCTGTGGGACGAGGCCGGCGGATTTTATCGAGAGGCAGTCGAGACGCCGCGCTTCGGCGCGGAGGCCAATGCGCTCGCGCTGGCGCTGGGGCTGGTCTCGCCCGAGCGGGCGCGACGCATCGCGCCGCAGTTCAAAAAAATCGGTCACGGCAAGTTCCAGAGTCTAGCTAGCCGCGGCCGTTTCGAGTACGGCTTTGCGCAGTCCGGTTTGCAGATGCTCTTCGATCACAACTGGTTCAAGTTGCTGGACGATGAGTGGAAAGGTGCCTGGACCACGACCGAATGCATGGGCTTGATGAGGAAAGGGTGGGGGGATGAGTCGCATCCCGATACCGCGATCGCGCATCACTTCAGCGCCTACCTGCTGGGAGTCGCGCCGCTTGAGCCGGGGTTCCGCCGCTTCCGCGTGCGGCCGCAGGTGACACGCGAGGTGAGTTGGGCCAAGGGCCTCGTGCCGACGCCGCATGGTGCCGTGCGCTGCGAATGGGAACTCACGAACGACGCGCTCGAACTGTTGCTGACAGTACCGAAGGGGACGCGGGCAGACATCGTGCTGCCGGGATGCCTGCGTGTGACGGTTAATGGCTGTGTGCGCGTCCCGACCGATTTGCCGGCCGGGCGCTATCGTGTGGTTGCGGAAGGGGTGTCGGCCGAGGCGTGGCACGATCCGACGCTTCGACGCTCGACGGTAGACCGGCAACTCGCCTACTCCGCCAAGGCCTCCAGCTCGCATGAGATGGGCGGGTGGGGGATCGCCCATCTTTTTGCGCCGGATCAGGACGGTGCCTGCAAGGGATACAGTTCGAAGGCCCACGCCACGGCCGATGCCGAGGAGTGGATCGAGATCGATCTGGGTGAAGAGCGCACGCTGGGACAGCTTGTTTTGGTGCCGCGTCGCGATGTAGTCGGTACGGACGGCTCGGCGGCGGGCTTCCCGCGCGCGTTCACGGTCGAGTTGGCAAAAGAGCCCGGTGCCTACACAACGATCAAAAAAGTGGACGACACCCCAACCCTCGGCGAAGACGGGTTGACGATCGACCTCTACTCGGTGATCGGTTATCCCTCTGCGCGATACATTCGGATCGCCGCCACGCGTTTAGGCGCACCGGCGAGCGACGAGGCGGGACGCTACCGCTTGCAGTTCGCGCGTGTGCGGGTACTCCGGCCTGAAGAGCTACGTACACAGCCGTGACCGATCACATGGCGGTACGCTTTTTAGCGGGATCGCGCCGATGAAGGTGGAAACACCAACTCCTTGGCGCACGTGGCTTGACTTTGGGTGCGGATTTTCGGCATCATGAGAGACGTTGGAGAGAGGGGGGCCGAGTTTGACGGGTCTCAAAACGAGGAACAACCATGA
>JAKJHA010000329.1 GCA_022704125.1 Verrucomicrobiota bacterium
CCGAGGCTGACAACCACCGCCCGTATAGGAACAAAGCGCAAGTCATTCCCGGCCATATCACGCCCGGACATTATGACGAGGGTGGCCAGGGCGTGGCGTACTTCACCTATCTGAAGCAGAACATATCCCGTAAGCCCGCGTGGGATCTCTCCTTCCGCACGGATGAAGGAATCAATGCGCCGAATGAAAACGGGATTGGCGCGTTTCGCAGCATGTGGGTCGTCTATACGGTGGACGTTGAAAAAACAGGTCGCTACCGGGTTGCGCCCTGCCTTGCCCGCGTTGCCGATCAGGCATTTCCGTCCGACAAAATGGACAAAATCGTTCTTGAGTGTGATGGTAAGCCGTTGGCAGACTTTGTCTTCGGTACGGACCTCACGACAGGCAAGAACTGGTGGGACGACTTCAAGCCCTTGCCCGAAAAGACGGTTTTTCTCACCGCCGGACGTCATGTGCTGCGCGTCATGTTCGACGCCTCACCTTTCCAGTTCGGCGGACTGACGTTCACGTGGGCCGAGTAGGCACCGCCTCTACCTCAGGAAGAGAATCGAGCCGCTTGGTGGATAGGTTACGATTAGCGTACCAGGGCCGGTGATCCATGCGGCGTTCGCTGCCGTGTAGCATCCGCCGGGCATCGGTACACCGTTCACGAAAAGCGCATGCACATACTGTTTGCCGGTGAAGGCCAGATTGAGCGTCGCGCCGGAGGTGACGTGCAGGTCGGTACGCGGCAGCCGCGCCGCGTCGAGTACCAGCGTGCCGGCTTCGATCTGCGTGTTGCCGGTGTAGGCGGCCATGTCGGCGAGCGCCAACGTGCCTGCACCGCGCTTGACGAGCGATCCCGTCCCGGTGATGGCTCCCGCTTCGCAACGGGCGGTGGCTGCCACATCGAAGATTCCCTCGCTACCGAGCGTGAGCGCGCCGAGCGCGAGGGTTGGGATGGAGGTGTCGCAAGCAGCGAGCGCGAATGTCGCACCGTCACCCAGCGTGAGCGCCGGAATGTTGAACGTGGCGTCCGGCACGGGAGAGTCGAGCGTGACATGGCCGGTCGCTCCGGCGGGCAGTTCCAGTGACGCGAGCGAGTCGACGTCGGACATGGCGTCGTACGGTGTGTCAGAGGCAAAGTGCACACCGCAGGCGCGCATCTCGGCATTCACGCCACCGGTGCCTCCGCCGAAGCCGACATACGCATAATCGCCGCCGACGCGCTGGGCGATATCCACGTCGGTGAAGACGTTGGTAACGGCGCGGAACTCACGCGACGGATTGAGCGTGTCGGAGCGGGGGCCGTCGTTGCCGATGATGCTCGTGAGTGTCTTGGCGACGGGGTCGTATTGCACGGTGACGCGCGTGACGGCATTGCTGTAAAAGATGACGGGTTCATGCAGTTGCATAGAGGCCACGGGGAATACACCGCCATAGCCGATCGTTACACGGTTCTTGTATCCGGTGGTGTTATAGGGATAGAAGTACCAGCGCATACCGACACTGTTCTGCATTCCCTCGAAACCGGCTCCTGCGCTGTTGCCTCTGGAGTAGCCCGGCCCACGTGGATCATTGTGCAAGAACATACAGAAGGCGTCGGCGGGGTTGT
>JAKJHA010000103.1 GCA_022704125.1 Verrucomicrobiota bacterium
ATAACCGCCTGTCGCAAGGGCGATGTGGTAGTACTGCTTCTGCGTGAGGGGATAAACGCCCAGATAGTAGTCGTTCGTCAGCGTCACATATCGCGTTGTGCAGAGGTCGGTATCGTCTTCTCGACCGTACCCCACCTCCGTGGAGGGGCATCCCATGCGCCAGGTGATATCGCTTGCAGGGATCAAGCGCATCGCCAGACGGTCGGTCTTGTAGAGCTTGTTCGTAATACCGCCGGGAATTGCTGCCTCGCTCGCATAGAAATAGGTGCAGTTCGTGTAGGAGACAACACCTACGGCCGGCCATGTGCCGCCACGGGCGAGGTCCACCACGAGATACGGCGGCGGCGTGGACGCATCCCACACCGTCAGACGCGCCTTCAACTTCGCGGCGTCGAGCGTCTGTCCTTCCCAGTCGTCGTCGGGCGACCAGCGAATTGTGCGGGTGCCGGGCGCAACCATGCGGTTCACGTCACCGGACAGCGCTGTCACGCGTGCGGCCGGTAACGCAACATCGTTGGCAAGGATGTCCAGCGTCACGATCGCGGCTGTCGTCCCCGAAAGTGTGTAAGTGATCTTCACGACATGCGTCCTGCTATCTTGGACGAGCGAGATGTCCGTCACCGACGCGGCTGCTTCCGCCACGACGGCGAGGAGAATCACGGAAACAAATGCAGAAAAAGTTCTTCTCATCGGACCCTCCCTACTTGAGAATAAAGATGAGACCGCGAACGGGTTTTGACACAAACGGCGAAATTTCTCGATCAACCGACGAGCGCCATCGCGAACAGAACACGGCATCCAGCGTCCCGGTCTCTTGTACAGTCACGGCGACATGGACAACATTCGTCGTGTACTGCCACACGAGATCGGCGCCCTTGGCCACAGATCCCGTCAGTACCACACACATCATGGCACTCCAAAACAACAGAGTTTTCATAAGCTCCTCCTTGTAACCAACGCCGCATCGTCGAACATCTGTGATGGTCTTCTTTTTTGAAAAATAAGTCAATACCGGGTTCTACACCACTTCACAGGGGGGTGCCGCATATCCTTGCTTTACTTTGTCGTTGTTTATCCGTCACTTATACGGCACAATATCACCGTACAACGGAAAAGGGATAACTTCTTAGCTTTGAAGGAGAGTGTCAGCGTGGCGCGAAATGTTTTGCTGTGGATCGTTTGTGGGGTGTGGCTGGCAGGGACGGCGTGGGGACAGGGAAAACGCAGGCTGTCGCTTGATGACTACCGCGACCGCATGAAGGGCGGTTGGATCGGGCAGATCATCGGTGTGACGTGGGGCGCGCCGACGGAATTCAAGTTCAACGATGTGATCATCCCGCAGGAAAAGGTGCCGGTCTGGAAGCCGGAAATGATTAACCATGCGTTCGGGCAGGACGATCTCTATGTGGAAATGACCTTCTTGCGCTCTCTGGAGCAATACGGTCTGGATGTGGATATCCGTCAAGCGGGCATCGATTTTGCCAACAGCGAGTACCAACTCTGGTGCGCCAATGACGCAGGCCGCAGGAATCTGCGCAGGGGTATCGCACCGCCGGATTCGTCACACCCGCATTTCAACTCCCGCCCGAATGACATCGACTACCAGATCGAGGCGGACTTCGCCGGGCTCATCTCGCCCGGGATGCCGGCCTCGGTCATCGCGTTGGGCGAGAAGTTCGGTCGGCTCATGAACTATGGCGACGGTGTGTACGGGGGCCAGTTTATGGGCGGGATGTATGCCGAGGCGTTCTTTGAGAGCGACCTGCACAAGGTCATCGCGGCAGGACTGGCCTGCATTCCTGCCGACAGCCAATATGCCGAGATGGTGCGCGACTTGGTGAACTGGCATCGTGAGGCGCCGCAGGACTGGACGCTCGCTTGGCAGCGCTGCCTGCAGAAATACCGCAAGGATCCGGCGTATCAAAAAGCCTCCAACGGCGCGATTGATGTGAAGATCAACGGCGCGATGGTTCTGCTCGGGCTGCTGTACGGACGCGGGGATATGGAACAAACGGTGGTGATCTCCATGCGCGGCGGTTATGATTCGGACTGCAATCCGTCGAGCGCTGCGGGCGTGGTCGGCACGATGATCGGCTTCTCTAAGCTGCCCGCCCACTACACAAAGGAACTGAAGCTCGAACCGAAGTTTTCCTATACCGCCTACAACGTGCCGGCGCTGCTGGATGTTTGCGAACGTCTGGCACGGCAGACGGTGGTGCAGCAGGGCGGACGGATCGAGCGTGATGCGGAAGGCAAGGAGTGGTTCGTGATCCCTGTCCGTCCGGCGCAGCCCGGTCCGTTGATGTTGAGCTGGGCGCCCGGCCCGATCGCAGGTTCGCGCTTTACGGAGGAAGAGTACGCGAAAATCCGCTTCAAGGCGCATCCTGCGGATGTGGGGGGCGACGATCCGACCCGTCGTGTGCAGGGGGCGTTGGACGCCCTGCTGCCCGGCTGGACGTGTACGCCCAACGGGAAGGACATGGAGCCCGGCTACCGCGCCGAGTATCTGGGCCGGCAGCATGTGGTGATGACCCACCCGCTAGACAAGACCACGGGCGTCACGCTATCGAAGGCCATCGCCGTACCGAAGGATGGCGTGCCGAAGCTCGACGTGCTGCTCGCAAACCATGATCGCGGTGATTTCACCTTTATCGCGCGGGTTGACGGTCGTGAAGTCATCCGTAAAAAGATCGAAGGCCCGCCCGCATGGCAGACAGTCTCGATCGACCTTGCTACCTTTGCCGGCCAGACGGTGACGGTTGAACTGGTGAACCAGCCTGACGGTTGGTCGTGGGAGGCGGCCTATTGGGGCGGCGTGGAGATCAGGAATGCTAAACGGTGAGCGTCGGATGTCTGACGCCGGGCATTGGAAACGGACAGGAGGAAGGATGAAGCGGATTGTTGTTGTGGGTAGTACCAACACCGACATGGTGGTGAAGGCGGCGCGGATCCCAGCGCCGGGTGAAACGATCTTGGGCGGACGCTTCCTGATGAACCCAGGGGGCAAGGGAGCGAATCAGGCCGTGGCTGCGGCGCGTCTGGGCGCTGAGGTGGTCTTTATCGCAAAAGTCGGCGATGATCTGTTCGGCCGCGAGGCGAAGGCGCTCTTCGCCAAAGAGAACATCTGCACGGATTACGTGCTGACCGATCCGTCCGAGCCGTCTGGCGTCGCGCTGATCATGGTGGATGCCAAAGGTGAAAACTGCATTGCGGTGGCGTCGGGTGCGAACGGAACACTGATGCCCGAGGACATCGAAGGGCTGGAGGGCGTCATCGCCCAGTCCGATCTGCTTTTGATGCAGCTTGAGACGCCGCTGGAGACGGTTCGATATGCGGCTGATGTGGCTGTCAATCTGGGCGTGCCGGTTATTTTGAATCCCGCGCCTGCGTGTGAACTGCCGTCCGATCTTTATGACTGTCTTGAGGTCATCACGCCGAATGAGAGCGAGGCGGAACTGCTGACAAACATCAAGGTCACGGACGAGGCGAGCGCCGAGGCGGCCGCCCGGGTGCTGTGTGACAAGGGCGTGCTGAATGTCGTGATCACGATGGGTGCCAAAGGCGCATACGTTTTCGACGGGGAGGACGGTGTCATGGTCCCGGCTTTTAAGGTCGAGGCGGTGGACACCACGGCGGCGGGCGATGTCTTTAACGGTGCGCTGGCCGTGGCGTTGACGGAGGAGTTGGAACTGGAGGAGGCGGTGCGCTTTGCGTCGAAGGCGGCGTCGATTTCAGTGACACGCATGGGGGCGCAGGCATCTGCGCCGAGACGGGAGGAGTTGGTTGGTTAGAAGGAGGTAGGTATGTTTTTCGTTGAGAATTATGCGGTGGCGGTGATCTTCTGCGTGGTGACGATGCTGTGCTGGGGATCGTGGGGCAACACACAGAAACTGTCGGCGAGCAAAGCGTGGAAGTATCAGTTGTTTTACTGGGATTACGGACTGGGCATTCTGCTCAGCTCGCTGTTGATCGCGTTCACGCTGGGCAGCATAGGGTCGCAAGGCCGCAGTTTTCTTGCTGACATTCGCCAGGCTGAGATGAATCATCTCGCGTTGGCTTTTCTCGGCGGCGTGCTGTTCAATCTGTCGAACATCCTCTTGGTGATCGCGATTGATCTGGCGGGGCTTGCCGTGGCATTCCCGATAGGCGTCGGGCTGGCGCTGGTGCTGGGCGTGATCCAGACCTATTGGTTCAACCCCAAAGGCGATCCTGTGCTGTTGTTCACGGGCGTCGGTCTGGTGACGCTGGCCATCATCTTCAACGCGCTGGCTTACAAGAAACGTGCCGCAGCCGACGAGAGCCGTCCGCAAGGAGAGGGAACCGGTCTCGGCCTCGTGATTTCGGTGATAGCTGGTGTGCTGATGGGCGCGGGGTTCTTCGGGCTGGTTTCAAGGGGCATGGTCAAGAACTTCGCGCAACCCGAAGCGGGCCTGATGACGCCGTACACGGCGCTGGTGGTGTTTGCCGTCGGCCTGTTTGTCTCAAACTTCATTTGGAATACGATTGCTTCGCTCAAGCCGGTGCGGGGGGAGCCGGTGCCACTCTCATCCTACTTCAAACTGGGCAGTCCGCGGCTGCATGCGGTCGGCATCCTCGGCGGCACGATCTGGAACATCGGCATGGCGCTGAGCCTGATCGCTTCGGGCAAAGCGGGGGCTGCCATTTCGTACGGCCTCGGTCAGGGTGCCACGCTGGTGGCCGCCTTGTGGGGCATCTTGATCTGGAAAGAGTTCAAGGGCGTGCCGAAAATTGCGCATTGGCTGAATGTCGCCATGTTTATCTTTTTTGTGGCGGGGCTGGCGCTGATCATTCGGGCCGGCGCGTAGTCCGTGGGGAGAGACCGCGATGGCGCGCCGTGCCCAACATGTTGCCTTGGTGCTCAGCCTTAACAAGCGCTTCGATCGCAAGGTGATCGAGGGCGTGACCCGCTTCGTGCATGAGTCCGGCTCGTGGAGCGTGTTTCTGGAGGATGATCCCACCGCCAAGATTCCCGATTTCAGACGCGGTCATTTCGACGGGGTTATCGCCGACCTGGATGATCCGCGCATACCACGGCAGGTGGCCGGACTCACGATGCCGGTCGTCGGCATCGGCGGCATCGAATCCAACTGCTCGCTCAATCTTACGGTCTCCACTGTCGGCACTCACAACCGCAAGATCGCGGAGTTGGCGGCCGATTACCTGATGCGGCTCGGCCTGCACAGTTTCGGGTACTGCGGGGTGCCGGCGACCACCATCGATCCGTGGAACCGCGAACGCCAAGAGACCTTCGCGCAGCGGGTGGAGGCCCAGGGGCACGCCTGCTCTGTTTTCAGCGCGCGCTATAAGCCGTCGCACAGTTGGGAGCAGTTGCAGGAGGCGATCAGGGCTTGGCTCGACCCGCTGCCCAAGCCGGTCGGCGTGTTGGCCGCGAACGACATGCGGGCGCGTCATGTGCTGGAGGCGTGCCGCCGCTTCGGCTTCAGCGTGCCCGATGATGTCGTCGTGCTGGGGGTCGACAATGACGAATTGATCTGCGAACTGGCAACGCCGTCGCTTTCCAGTATCGTGCAGGGGACTGAGGAGATCGGTTATCGCGCCGCGCGGTTGCTCAACGCACTCATGCACCGCCGCAATCAGCAGGTCACTCATATCTTGGTTGATCCCGTTACGATTGTGGAACGCGCATCGACGGATCTGACCGCGACATCGAATCGGGTGGTGGCAGATGCGCTGCGTGTGATCCGCCAGCAGGCGTGTGACGGGATCGGTGTGTCTCAGGTTGCAAGGGCGATCGGCGTCTCGCGTTCCACGTTGGACACCCATTTCAGGCGGGAGGTGGGGCGCAGCGTCCACAATGAGGTCCTGCGTGTCCAGATCAACACCGCCCGGACGCTGCTCGCCACCACCGATCTGCCGCTGGGCGAGATCGCCCGGCGCGCGGGGTTCTGTCATGCGCAATATCTTTCGTCCATTTTCAGGCGCAAGTGTGGTCAAACGCCCGGAGATTATCGACGCCGAGCCCGGTAGGGACGGCGCTAAATTTGTTTGATTTTACACTCAATTTGTGCAAAAACGCAATGGCGCCCAAGGAGCGGACATGTCATACTTGATATTGGTACGGGGTGAACTGTTCGCCTTGACCGCTAAACGGTAATGCGCGGCGCAAGCTCGCACAAACACGGGAGGAGCATCGATGGCACGGATTCATATTGGACTGAATACGGAGTTTTCACGTAGTAGCGACAAACCGTTCGACTGGGCGGTGAAGGCTACCGCCGAGATGGGGTACAAGTACATCGAGCCGATGCTGCATTTCGGCCGCGAATTGATGTGCATGGCCGGCTATTTTCACACGGTCTCTATGTTCGATGACCCCTACTGCATGAAGGAACTGTGTGACGCGGCGGGTCTGACCATTTCCGGCTTTCAGGCGCACGGGCCGTTGTGCCGTCCGGAAGTGCACGGCGAGTACATCAAGATGGCGGTCCGCGTCGCCGGCGAGATCGGTGTGCCGGTGATCAACACCGACGAGGGCAAGAAGGCCAAGTGGACGACGGAGGAGGAAGATTTCACGCTGATCCGGTACACGTTGCAGGAGGCCGCTTTCATCGCTGAGCGCCGTGGCGTGAAGATCGGTTTGGAGCCGCATTCGCAATACTCCAAAACGCCGGAAGGCTTGGATCGCATTTACAATTTGGTGAAGTCGCCCTCGATCGGCATCAACATGGACACCGGCAATGCGTACCTCTCCGGTTCGGACCCGTACGCCTGGCTGGAGAATGTCGCTCCTCGGCTGGTGCATCTGCACGCCAAGGACATCTCGATCCAGCATTCGGATGCCGAGCGTGGCAAGGTGACCGGCACACCGGTGGGCTGCGCCTGCGGCGAGGGGGTGTTGGACTGGGAGCGTATTATCCGGATCGTCAAGGAGAAGTGCCCGCGCGATATCGTCTTTTCGGTCGAGTGCGGTACGCCGGATCAGGCGTCCAAGAGCTTGGACCATTTGAGCAATTTGGTGTAAACAACGTTGCGTCGATGAACGACGCGCTTATCAACGTGGTGGTGGCCACGCGAAGTGGCCACCATCACGGGAGTCGGAGAGATGAGCATCAAACACATTGCTGTCGGGGTTTTCTTATCTGGGCTGGCCGTCGCGGGCTGGACGGCGGAACTGTGGATAGGCGCGGCGGAGGCTGATATCACGCCGGACCGTCCGGTGGCTTTGGACGGCAACACCACCGGTCCGATCTCACAGGGAGTCAAGAGCCGGATCAAGGCGGAGGTGCTGGCTCTGGAAGCGCGCGAGCAGGGCAAGCCGATGGATGCCGCGATTCTGATCGTATGTGATTTGGTCCGGATCAGACCGGGCGTGCAGGTCGCTTTCCGTAACCATGTGGCGACGCATCTGCCGGGGTTTGATACGCGTAAACTTTTTCTGGCCGCGACACACACGCACTGCGCCCCGGTTACTGATCAAGAAGAGTATGACGATTACGGTGATGCCATGCAACCGAAGGAGTATGTATCCTTTCTCTTCGAACGCCTGACGGAGGCCGTGGTCAAGGCGTGGCAAGAACGTCAACCCGGAACGTTCGCTTGGGGACTTGGACATGCTGTGGTCGCGCAGGGGCGGCGTGTCGTGTACGAAGACGGTTCAGCCGTGATGTACGGCGATACGAGGCGTGCCGATTTCAGTCATCTGGAGGGGTGGATCGATCATGCGGTGGATGCCCTTTTCTTTTTGGACGCCGACAAGAAAATGAAGGCGGTCGTTCTGGCGGTGCCGGCGACGGCACAATGTGAAGACGGACGCCAAATCGCTGCCGACTACTGGCACTGGGTGCGGGAGGGGGTGCGCCACCAGCACGGTCAAGGTGTAGTTGTGCTGGGTTTTATCGCGCCCTCAGGGAATCAGATTCCGCGCGCTATGTTACGCAGGACCGCA
>JAKJHA010000104.1 GCA_022704125.1 Verrucomicrobiota bacterium
AGGTGCCCGCTGAGGTCGACACCACCGGTGCGGGCGACACCTATCACGGCGCGTTCGCTTTCGCCGTCGCGCAGGGGCGCCCTTGGGAGACCTGCATGCGTTTCGCGACCGTGGTCGCCGCGCTGAAATGCACCCAACTCGGCGGCAGAACCGGCATACCGAATCTCAAGACAGCAGAACAGCATTTGAAAAAGTTTGAAACCACAATCCGCAACGCATGATCCGCTTGCGGCAGGCCGGAGACATACCGGCGTAAAGAAAGGAGCATCATGAAAACGTATCTGAAACATTACAAGAACCAAGGGACGTTCACCAAGATCGCCTCAATCGGCGATGGCGATTTGAAACTGACCGAGTTTGGCATCATCACGCTCAAAGCAGGCGAGTCGTACAAGGCCGACTCCGGCGCGTTTGAGGTCGCCTTGGTCGTGCTGGGCGGAACCTGCGCCGTCACCGGCGAAGGCTTCAATTTCCCGAAGGTCGGCACACGCAAGGATGTCTTCTCCGGCAAGCCGCACACCGTCTACATTCCGTACGGCACCGCCTACACCGTGACCGGCATAACCGATGTCGAGATCGCTTGGGCGGCCTCGCCATCCGACCTCAAGACCGCCGCGTATGAGATCACACCCGAACAGGTAAAGGAAGCCCGCATCGGCAAGGAGAGTTACCAACGCGATGCGTTGCTCATGTTGACCGACGAGTTTCCTTCCAGCCACTTCTTCATCGGCGAGGCGTTCGTGCCCTCGGGCAATCACGCGAGCTATCCGCCGCACCGTCATGATTTCGACAACCTGCCGGTCGAGGTGGATATGGAAGAAGTCTACTTCTTCCGCTTCAATCCGGCGCAGGGCTATGGCATCCAGAAAATCTACACCGATGACCGTTCGATCGATTTCACCTGCACGGTTCAACAGAACGACACCACGTTGATCCCGCGCGGCTACCACCCCGTGATCAACGCGCCGGGCTACACCATGTACTACCTGTGGGTCATGGCCGGCCCGAACCATCGCAAGTTTTTGTCGGTGCCTGATCCCGACCACAAATGGATACTGGGTTGATGAAACGCCAAGACCTTTTACTTGGAATCGATTTCGGCACGGGCGGCTGCAAGGTGACATTGATTGACCTTGCGGGCAACGTGGTCGAGAGTGTGTCCGGCGAATACCCCACCCACCACCCGCGACCGGCCTGGGCCGAACAGGATCCTGCCGACTGGTACCGCGTCATGTGCAAGGTACTCAAGAAGCTCAAGCAACGCCGCCGTATCGCGGCCATTGCGCTCGACAGCTACACGCACGGCGCGGTACTGCTCGACAGCAAACTCAACGTGGTGCGCCCGACCATCATCTGGACCGACCAGCGCAGCGTGCAGGAGTGCGCGGCTTTGAAGCGAGATCATTTCGACCTGATCTTCAAGACCGCCTATCAGGCGCCGACGCCGACGTGGACGCTGCCGCAGATACTTTGGCTGCGCAACAACGAGCCGCGCACCCTCAAGCAGACGCGGCACATCTCGTTCGTCAAAGATTACATCCGTTATCTCCTGACCGGCGAGATGGCCTGCGACAGCATCGAGGCGCAAGGTACGCTCTTCTGGGACATGCGCAAAGCGTGCTGGTCGGAGGCGCTCTGCGAGTTGGCCGGCATCCCGCTGAAAGCCCTGCCGCGCATCGGCAACCCGACGGACGTGGCGGGACACATCACGGCGCAGGCGGCGGCCGACACCGGTCTGCCGGTCGGCACGCCCGTCATCATGGGAGCCAGCGATTCAGCGGTTGAGGATTACGCGGCTGGCGCGATTGAGCCCGGCCAGTGCGTGCTCAAACTCGCCACCGCCGGCAATGTCAATGTGATGACCGCCAAGGCCCACCCGCACCGCGAGACGCTCACCTACTCGCATGTCGTGCCCGGCATGTGGTACACCGTCACCGCGACCAATGCGGCAGCGGTCTGTCAACGCTGGTACCGCGATACCTTTTGCGCACCGGGAACGCACTACGACGCCATCGACGCCGAGGCCGCCCAAGCGCCGCCCGGCAGCAACGGCGTCTTCTTCCACCCGTATCTGCAGGGCGAGCGCTCGCCCTACTGGGACGCGGATCTGCGCGGCAGCTTCACCGGGTTCAGCATGGCCAGCACACGCGGCGACGCATCGCGTGCGTTGCTCGAAGGCGTGGCGTACTCGTTGCGCGACTGCTACCGCACCATCGAGAAGATGAAGCTTCCAGTCCACGAGTTCCTGCTGATCGGCGGCGGTGCCAAGAGCGCGCTTTGGAGCAGCATTGTCTGCGACCTTTTCAACGCGCCGGTCAAGTGCCCCGCCTGTTGCGACGCTTCGTTCGGCAGTGCCCTGCTCGCCGGTGTTGGCATCGGCGTTTTTGACGATGTAGTCAGCGCCGTCAAGCAGTGTCTGCGCTTTGATCGCGAGTTGTTGCCCGACGCCGGACGCGCGGAGTTTTACAACAGTCAGTTCCAGCACTACCGCGCCATCCATGACGCGCTGGCTCCGTGCTATAAGCGCCTTCTCAACACCTCTTCCTAACAGCCTTACTACCTTACAGCCTTACAGCCTAACTACCTAACCCCCTTCTCAAAGGAGAAAACATGACACCAAAAAACTACCTCTACGAGATGATTCGTAGCGAGCTGACCTGGGTGGTCGGCGACGAGCATGTCCAAGCTAACGAGGCCGATAATCTCGGCCACTCCATCGACTACTATTGGGTGCCGGAGTGCTGGCATGATCGCGGTGAACGACCCACGCCGCCGGATCTTGTTGTCTATCCCGGCAACACGCAGGAGGTCGCCGCGATTCTCAAGATCGCCAACACCCACAAGATTCCCGTGACTCCGTGGGGTGGCGGCTCGGGCTCGCAGGGTGGCGCGTTGCCGGTCTACGGCGGCATCGTGCTGGACATGAAGCGCATGAACAAAGTGATCGAAATTGATCCGGTCACGATGTGCGTCACTGCGGAGGCCGGCATCAACGCGCAGCACTTGGAGTGGGAGGTCGAGAAGGCCGGTTTCAGCACCATGCACCTCCCCGCCTCGATCTCCTGCGCCACACTCGGTGGTTTCATCGCGCACCGCGGTACCGGTGTGCTCAGCACCAAGTACGGCAAGATCGAAGACATGATCATGTCGCTGGAGGTGGTCACACCGACCGGCGAAATCATCAACACCCTGCCGGTACCGCGTCACGCCTCCGGCCCCTCCCTCACCGAACTCTTTTTGGGCAGTGAGGGCACACTGGGAGTCGTGACCAAGGCGGTCATGAAGATTCACCCGATCCCGGCCGCGCGTAAGTTCCACGCCTACCTGTTCGAAACCATGCATGATGCCATGGTGGCGGGCTCCCAGCTCATGATTAGCCGCATGCGTCCCGCCGTCATCCGTCTCTACGACGAGGCCTCGACCGCTAGAATTATCAAGCGCGTGCTCAACATCGACCGCAAGGGCGCGTACTTGGTGTTCGGCTTTGACGGCCCGGAAAAGATCGTGGATTTAGAGATGGAAGAGGCCTGCAAAATCTGTGAGAAAACCTCCAAGGAGGATCTGGGTACAGAGGCCGGGCAATCGTGGTGGAAAAACCGCTACAAGTTTTTCTACCCGCCCTACATGTTCCAGTTGCCGCAGGCTTTCGGCACACTCGACACAGTCGCCACCTTCGCCAACATCGAGAACGTCTACTGGGCCATGAAGAATGTCGTCAAAGAGAACTTCCCGCAGGCCGCCTTCATCGGTCACTTCTCGCACTGGTACGACTGGGGGTGCATGCTCTACGCGCGTTTCATCATCGACGAACCGCCGAAAGACCCGAACGAGGCGGTCGCGCTCTACAACCGCATCTGGGACATGGCGATCCGCGCGGCGATCCGCGAGGGCGGCGTGATCAACGAACACCACGGCGTGGGGCTCAAACTCGGCCGCATCATGCGCGATCTTTACGGGCCGGCCTTCAATGTGCTTGAGTCTCTCAAGAAAGTGCTCGACCCCAACAACATCATGAACCCCGGCAAAATGGGTTTCCCCGGAAAAGGAGTGTAACAACATGCATATCGAAAATTATCTGAACGTAATCAATGCCTGCCGTTTCTGCTTCATGTGCAGGCATCTCGACCCGGTGGGGAACGTCACCTTCCGTGAAGCCGACACCCCGCGTGGCCGTGCGCTGATGTGCGACCGCATCCGCATGGACGCCGCCAACCTGTCGAACGCCGACTACATCGACGCGTTCTATCGCAGCGCGATGAGCGCCGCTAACCGCTTCCACTGCGTGAGCGACTACGACGAAACTGGCCTCGTCCTCGCGGTGCGCCGGGATATCGTTGAGGCGGACCTCGCACCCGCCGCCGTGAAGGCGCTGGCCAAAACGCTGGAAAAGGACACCTTTAGCGTCAAGGGCAAAGGGCGCGTGCTCTACTTCGGCCCCACGCCCGAGCTGTACAAAGGATGCGCGGTGATCACCGGCGGCGATCCCGGCAAGGCACTTGCGGTGCTGGGCTTCGAGGCCGCTTCCAAAAAGGTTTTCACGCGCTTCAAGAAGGCGGTCACCGACAGCGGTTGTAAAACCCTGATCGTGGCGGAGCCCTCGGCGTTTGAATTCCTGCACGACCGCCTGCCCGGCGTCAAAGTCATCCACAGCGCCGCATACTTTGTGGAGCAAGGCATGAACAAGACCGGCTCGCGCAAGGCGGTTTATTTGGAAAGCGATTTCCTCAAGAACACCTGCGGCAATCCTTCCGCGCCGCGCGACCTGCTCAAGCAACTCGGGTACAAGCTCGTGCCGTTCGGCACCAACGTGGAAGAGTCCTACGCCGTAGGCGAAGGCGCCGTGGTCTACGACACGCTCTACCCGGCACTCGCCGAGCGGCTCTGCCAGCGCGTTTACGATCTTGCCGAAGGACTCGGAAAGACCCGTTTCATCACCGCGTCGCAGACCGTGAAAGACACCCTGAAGAAGTACAATCCCGCCTTCGATGTCATCACGCTCGAAGAGGCGGTCGCGCTGTCACAGGATTAACCGTCCACCAACTAACGCGGGCGAAGCCCGCAACTCAATTCAATCTCACACAAAGGGCACAAAGGTTTTTACATGACCATCCGCAGCCGGTTCGTGACGGGGATGTGCGAAAACAATGCGTTTCTGGTGAAAGTGGAGCAGAGAGTCGGGAGCGCGGGCGTCCTCGCCCGCAACGACGTGTCTTGCGCTTTCCGGTTTTTTGACAGGATTTCCCGCTGCGCGGGCGCATATATCCATGATTGACAGGATTGACAGGATTGTTGTGTCGCGCTTGGCGCGGCGGAAAATTTGGAGTGCGGTGACAAGAACCGCGCTGTGCGCGGGTCGCGGCACCGCTTTCTCTCCGCGCCACGCGCGGAAACACTGGCTCCACTCCCGCTCAAAAAGCGGCGTCGTGCGGAATACCGCTTGCCGCCGCACTCCAAATTCTTTTGTCACACTTGCGGCCATGCCGCCACCCCGTAAAAAACCTCTGCGTCTCTGCGTTAAAAAAACGCTCAACTCTCAACGCTCAACTTTTTGCGGGCGGGGACGCCCGCGCTCCCGACTGCACATACGCAAAACACGCGCCCGACTCGCATGGTCCCTTGTCACCAACCGGTTACTAACCGTCCATTCCCCTTCGTGCCCTTCGTGTCCTCGTATGAGAAACAACTTGTTCTTTACCGGCCTTTCCGGCCGATAAGTCATCAAAGGAAACCCATCAATGAAAGCATTCAAAGTCGGATTCATCGCACTCACCAAAGCCAGTTGGGCCACGCCCGAAATCGACAACCTGCGCAAGACCATGCTGGCCAGTCTCAAAACCCTCCCCTACGAGATCGTGGCCGGTGACAGCCTGACCACGACCGCATCGGAGGCGTCCGCGCTCTGCGCCGACCTGCGCAAGCAGGATGTCAGCGCCGTCATCCTCTTCATGGCGACCTTCCCGGTCGGCGCGATCGTTCCGGTCATCGCCAAAGAACTGCCGGTGCCGGTGGTGCTGATCTCCACGCCCGAAAAACCGCAGGCCAACCGCATGTGGACGCAGAACTCCTTCTGCGGCTCGAACATGGCCGTGCATACGCTGCGCCAGCTCGGCCGCAAGAACACCTTCGTCTTCGGGCCGGCCGAACAAGCCGGGGAGCTTATCAAGCGCCCCCTCGAAATCCTGAAGTGCGCCTCTGACCTTGCCGCAGGCAAAGTCGGCCTCGTCGGCGGGCGCGTCCCCGGCTTCTATACCTCCAACTGCGACGAGATGCGGCTACGCGCCAAGCTCGGCACGGAGATCGAGATCATCGACCTCCTCGAGATTGTCGACACCGCCAAAAAGCTGAGCGAGGATGAAACCAAGCAGGGCATTGACGCTGTCCGCAAGACCGCCGCCGTCTGCGCCAAAACGATCGAAAAGGATATCGAGCCCGCCGGAAGGATGTACGCGTCGTTCCGCAAGACCGCCAAAAAGTACGCGCTCTCCGCATACGCCATCCGTTGCTGGCCGGAGTGGTCGGACATTTACGGCATCGCGCCGTGCGCTGTGATCGGCATGCTCAACAACGACCGCCTTGTCAGCAGTTGCGAAGGCGACGTGCTGGGCGCGGTCCTGATGCAGATCGAAGCGTCACTGAGCGGCGGCATTCCCTTCTTCGCCGACCTCATCTCGTTCGACTACGACCAAGATACAGCCGTGCTCTGGCATTGCGGTGCGGCACCCTCCGCCATCTGCCGTAAGTTCGAGGAGACCACCCTGTCCCAGCACTTCCGCGTGGACGGCGGCAACAAGAAAGGGCTCACAAACGAATTCTCGATGAAGCCCGGCCCGATCACACTGGCGCAGCTCGATGAAGACGGCGACGGCTACCGTATGCTGATCGCCAAGGGCACCGCGCTCGACACCGAGCCGTTCATCCGCGGCAATCCGCTGAACGTCCGTTTCGACTGCACCGCCGAGCGTCTGGTCAACACGATCATGACCGAGGGCTTCAAGCACCACTACTCGATCATCCACGCCGACATCGAGAACGACCTGCTCGAACTCTGTCGCTGGCTGGATATCAAGCCCGTGCTCGTGAAATAAGGAAAATCATGCCTCTTGTCACGTTCAACGAAATCCTGCCACAGGCCCGCGCTGAAAAGCGGGCCGTGGCCGCCTTCAACGTCGCCAACTTGGAGACCGTGCTCGCGGTCTTCAAGGAGGCGGAAGCGTTGAAAGCGCCTGTGATCATTCAGGTATACCAACGCCTTTTCAAAGATAAACGCGCAAGCCTGATAGCAGCCATGGTGACGCGTCTGGCATCGGAGTCCGACATTCCCGTTGTCCTGCATCTGGATCACGGAGAATCGCTGGAACAGCTCCGCGCGGCAATCGCAATCGGCTATACCTCGGTCATGATCGATGGCTCCAAGCTCTCTTTTGCTGAGAATATCGCGCTCAGTGCCGAGGCCGCGCGCATCGCGCACGACGCCGGAGTCACGCTGGAAGCCGAGATCGGGCACGTGCCCTTCGGCGACGGCGCGATCGAACTATCCACCGCCGCAGAGGCTCACGAATTCGTCTCGAAGACCGATGTCGACGCCTTGGCCATCTCCATCGGTACAGTCCACGGCTTCTATAAAAAGGCACCCATGCTGGACATCGGGCGCGCGCGGGAAATCGGCGAGAAAGTGGATATCCCGCTTGTTCTTCACGGCGGCACCGGCGTCCCAGAAGACCAACTCAGGCTGGCTATTGACAACGGCGTAGCCAAGATCAACATCGCCACCGAGTTGCAGAGCCTATTCCTCAAACGTGTCGCGGCCGAAATCGCGGCTTGTGGCGACACATTCAAACCCATCGACCTGTGTTTCAAACCGGTCGAGGCAG
>JAKJHA010000105.1 GCA_022704125.1 Verrucomicrobiota bacterium
CAGGCGACAAAGCGTTCGTCGCGTAATACACCTTCAACTTATTTTGATACGTTGTTTTCGGCATGCAGAGCCAGAAAGAGAGCATGGCATTGGTCATAGCGTCGCCCATGTCCATCTGCGGCGTCACTAAACGGATGGTGCGCTGAGTTGTGTTTTTTTGCCGCAAATAGAAATTATTTGTGCCGCTGTGCGCGGCAGCGGGGTTTCCTGACGGACTTCCCGGCCCGACCAGCCAGCGCAAGGTATCCGCCGGGGATAAGGCCGCCTGCGTCCATTCCGAAGGGACGGCAGCACCGCTCTCTGCCCCTTCCGAGAATGGAAGCCGGACCGCAGCGACCGAAAGCTCAAACACATTCGTCGAACTGTGACCATCTGTTCCCGTCGCGCTGATGGACAGCAAAGCATTCGTTTTTTTGGATGGGGTTCCACTCAGCGTTCCATCTGCAGAGAGCGTCAACCCCGTCGGCAAGGTTCCTGCGACCACCTCCCATGAATATTCCGGTCGCCCCCCGACAGCGGTCAACGTCTGGCTATACGGTTTGCCGACCCAAGCGGAAGGCAAGGCGCGTAGCGTGGTGATGATCGGCGCCAGCGCCCCGTCCGTAATGCGGACATGATCGATACATACGCCGTGACCGAAGCGGGCGGTCCCCTCGAAAGCCAAAAAGTAATTTGTGGAAGGTGAAGGAATGGACAAGACCCGCTTTGTCCATTCGGTCACATTGTTGGTAAAGACCGCCAGCACCTGCCATTCGGCCGTTGCGCCGGATTTTCCGTAAACGCGAAGCTCGTCCTGATTGGACAGATACCCCGTCATGCAATGCCAGAATTCCAAGCGGGGGTCGGCGGGCCTCGCCCCCATATTAATCCCGGATGCCGTGACCAGCCGGGTTGTGTGATTGGATGCATTTGCAACCCACAGCACAGCGTTGAAATCCCCCTCATACGCACTGTTAGGCACATGGAAGGCGTCCCCGTTCCCGCCGCCGTCCAGAAATCTCCATGACAGATTATGAGTGATGGCCTCTTCACGCCAGCCGACAGGACGGAGCCCGCCGTTTTCGAAATCTTCTCGGAACAACTCAACCCGCGGCAGGCCGACGTCAAGCGTAAACGTCCGGGTCAACATCATCGCCGGCGGTGTCTCGCCCAGGTCCGTCACGTTAACCGTGAACGTGTAAGAGCCCGAATTCGTTGCAATCCCGCTGACGACACCGTTCGTCGAGAGTTCCAAATTGTGCGGAAGGGCTGAGCCTGCCGCCAATTCAAATAAATACGGGCCGAAGCCTCCCTCTGTCTGCAGCTTGCATTCGTAGGCACCCAACATGTCGGCGGCCGGCAGCACCTCCGGCGTCACAATCTCAAAGGGCGTGTATTCGTCAGACACAGCGACATCGTCGATATGTATCCCGTACCCGTAGCGCGCGACCCCTTCAAAAGCCAAATAAATGGTCGGAGACGTGGCTGGCAAATCGATGACACGTTCACGCCAAACACTCACAGGGCCCAGGTACTCGGCTAGCAACGTCCATGGCCCGGCATACGTTGATTTGTAGTAGACACGCAGGCGATCCTGGAAGGTGACTTGCGGCGCCATGTAATGCCAAAACCTGAGCCGCGGACTTCTGGCATCTGAAGGGAACGTCAAACGGGGAGAAACCAGACGTGTCACATGGGGCTGGGAATTGGCTGACTTCAGGCAGGCATTCAACAATCCGCCATGAGCCGCAAGCGGGAATCCAACGCCGCTGTTCCCGTTCTGGAAAGTCCAAGACAGCCCATTGGTCAAGAATTCCTGGGTCCACCCTTCACTCCAAAGCGCCACACCGTTTTCAAACGTTTCAACAAAGGGAAGTTGCGTGGCCGGCAGGATGGTCAGACTGAATTGATTAGTCGCAGACAACCCGTTCATGCCCGTTGCAGTGACCACAAAATCGAACGTCCCCTGTTCCTCAGGCATCCCTCCGAGCACGCCCGTTTCAGAGAACGTGATTCCATCCGGCAAAGCACCCTCAACACGCTCCCACACATACGGGGAAACCCCGTATGTCGCTTTAAACGTTTGCGCGTAAGGCGTGCCGACACGACCGACCGGCAAAGGAGATGCAGTCGTGATGACAGGAGATCTGACCTGAAATACAAACGTCATGACCGGACCGCTGACACTGAACGACTCAACCTTTAACTCAGACAAGGACCCGTCCCACCATCGGGAGCTCGGGGCCGTATCATCGGTGAACCGGTTGACATAACTTGCTGCCGGGTTGCCCGCATAATAAAGATCCTGGGCATCCCCGCTGTTCTGATTCCTCTGGAAATGCCATTGATTATCGGCCTGGACTAACGTGCACTCATAGTTTTGGTGTTCAGTGTTATAGTCCATTCGCTGATCATCGCGTTCGCCCTCCTCGTCGATGTGCCAGATGGCAATGCCTGACGCAGGAATGCCGGCGTCTCGTCCGGTTTTTTGCCGATTCTCGAACAAATAATATTCGGTCGGCATTCCCGGTTTTGCATAGCGATATATGCGATTGAAGCCTGCCGACCCCTGACCCGCAGACAATTCCGATAGCAGGTATTGATCCTTTTCCACTTCAATCGTTGTCGTCCAGCCCGAGGCGTATTTGAGGTAGGCGCAGACCTGGACGGGGTTGTGGCCGTGCCCGCCCGAGTTCATCAGGCAGAACTGACCTGCCCCGCCGACAGAATCATAGTCGTAATCGTAAATATCGGGATAGCCGCACAACATGTGGCCGTTCTCGTGGCAGAAGGTGCCGAGTTCCAGCGTATCGCCGATGTCGGTGATCTGGTACTTGAAGATTTTTTTACCGTTACCGAGATCCTGCGACCCCGCTTCATACAAACCCCACGAATGCGGCCACAAGCCATAGGTCCAATCACCGCCGTTGTCACCGGCATAAAAGACATTGCACGCGACGAGTTCGCCGTCGCTTTCCTGCGACAGCGACTCAAACGTAGGCAGGATTTCGGTCTCGTAATTGGGTTTCGCCTTCAGGATGGCGATGGCGTCCGCGATCAGCATGTTGGCCTGTGATCCGGCGTCCTTGGACGTATCGCAGTAAAAGCTGTGCGGCTTCACCATGCGGACGTATGCGGTAACAACGTTGGTATAGGTCAACAGCCCGCCGGACACATCCTGATAATACTCTTTGACGGAACCGTTGTTGCCGTAGCCGGTGTAACCGTCGCCGTTGCAGAACGCATGGACATCCTCTCTCGGCACCGTCGCCACTTCATCCGGAAAATCAATCAGCAGGCAGAGACCGACCTTGGTGCCGGTCGTGGTGAATGAGGGCGGAGCCATGACAACCTTACCGCTAGCTGCCTGCTCGCGCAACAGTTGCAACTGGCTCTTGCGCTCCTGCCAGCGACGGCGGATCTGCATGCCGGCGTCCCAACGCTCAAAGCGCTGACGCGCCTGGGCGGCGGCCGCCTCGGGCGCGATGCGCAGATGCTGCGGCAGGCCGCTGGCGGCCGGGTCGGCTTGGCCGACCACTAAGCGGGTCGGCAACAACGCCGTGCCATCCGCCGACAGCCGCGCATAGGTATACGCTTTGGTCGTGCGGTCCCGCACGACCGTATAGCCGCGGTGCTCGAAGACCGCGCGGAATTCATCGCCTTCGCCCCACACCTCTATCCGTGTACCGTCCGGCTGTGTAAAACTGAAGGTTTTGGCAAACGGCGCTGCCGATACGCAGGCGGCGGCCAGCACCCCCATGCACAGGACGGTTAAAACTTTGTGTTTCATCTGTGCCATAAAACCCTTATGGGCGGCTGCCGCGCCTACCGGTCCGGGGAGGCGCAGCGAACACCGCCGTCAAGCGTCGGCGCGCGCGCGCCCTATTTCTGCAGCCGTACGCGGAAGAAGCCCTGCGCGGGATCGACCGACACCGCCGATTCGATCTGGCTGGTCAGGGTCTGCACACCGTCCAGCGCCACCTTGCCGCTGCGCACCACCTGCCACTGCGGATTCCCCAAGCTCGGTGTGTAGAGCAACTCGTACGTCACCTCCGGCGCAAGGCTCAGCGACGCGGTCGCGGACTTCTCCACCTCAACCGACCACTGCACTTCAGGCTGACCGTTGGCCAGCGTGATTCCGGTCACATCGAGGCGCAGCGAGTCAGCCGGGTTCAGCCCCAAGGCCGTCTTGTCGCCGTCGGTAAACCCGTCTCCCGCAGTCGAAGCCGACCGCGCATCCGAACCCAGCAGCAGCTCGTTCAGATCTCCCAGCCCGTCGCCGTCCAGATCCGTGGTGCCCAACGCGAGCATCGTGAAGAACGCCGGGGTTTGGCTCAGGAGACCGCCGAGATACGGGTTGATCTCCGTGTCGCCGGCCGCGCCGGTCGCCGGACCGACAAGATCAAGGAAGTCGCCCGCAGGGTTCTGCTCATATTCCCAAGCGTCCGGCACCCAGTCCTGATCGGTATCGGCATCCTCGATCACGATGTCCAGCCGCGGCGCAGCAGCACTGTACAGCACCTCCGCAGAGCGCGCCATGTAGGGCAGATCCTTGTCAACACCGTAGTGGTTCGCGTAGCCCCATGACTCCCACGGGTCGCGCACGCCGTTGCCGTTGTGATCGATGTAGGCGCACAGGTAGTAAGATCCGGCCACGCCGCTTTCCTGCAACCCGTAGAGGCGCGCGTTGACGACTGGCGCCACCAGCGACGTCAGCGCCGCGAGATCGGTTCCGGCCAACGTGTACTCAGCCTCCGGCATCCCCGTGAACGAGGCCGTGCGGTAAGCCTGCACTTTGACTCTGCCCGTCAGCATTGCCGCGGCCGGCCCGTAATACTTGACGCGCGCCTCTGCCGAACCATATCCGGACGACTGCATCGGCGCGTTCACGTCCAGACGGAAATACTTCCAATCCGACCAGTTGCTGGCGGTGTCGCTGAATTTGGCGTTCATCGCGATCACACGCCAGGCATACACCTTGTTGGACTGGAAGACCTGCCCGTTCGGTAGACGCGTGTTTGCGTAGATGGGCGCTTCCCAGACGAACTCGCCGTTCGCGTTGCGCGCGGGCACCGTCATCGCCCCGGACTCGTACATCAGCGTTCCCGTCGTCGATCCGAGACGCATCTCGAAGGCGAACGCCGGATACTTGGTTTCCGAACCGGCGGGCAGCCTCCACTTGAAGGTCGGCCGCGCCGAATAGACGTACGCGCCGTTAATCGGGGCAACGCTCACGGCTTTGGCGCGCACCTCGTCGAACACATTTGTGAAGGATGCGATCATCGCGTTATTCGTGATCGGAGTCGCATCTCCCAAGAATACTTCGTAAGACAACCTCGTGCGATCCAGCGCCGTATCAACGTACATCAAGCCCCAGTCCAAGGCGAGATCGCCCTGCGCCCACAGATCGCCCTCATGCAGCCAGGCGCGAGGTGCGCGGAGCACTTTGTCGAAGACCACCCTAGTGTGCCGTTTCTGGCCGTCGACACCGGTCCGTACGATGCGCACGCGCTGCTCGAGAGCAGCTTGGTCGCCGCCCCCAGCGTCATCCGCAACGCCGTTGAACACGTCTTCCGAACGCACGCCCGAGGGCATCGCCATGCGCAGATACCCCTGCATGTAATCGGTCAGCTCGATGACGATCTCGTTGCGGTCCCAGCCGATCGCCGTGGCGGCAGGCTGCGGCAGGCCGCACGGCTCGCCAGCATCCCATGTGCCGTTGTTATTGCTGTCCATGAAGGCGAAGAAGGTATTCAGCCCTTCGCGGAGATAGCCGGTCGTCGCGCGGCCGAGGAAGAGACGCTTCGGCCAATTCTCAACCAAACGGTAACTGTAGTTCATGACCACCGAGGATTGCTCGCAGTCAATGTACTGATCGCGCGCCAACGTTTGACCGACACCCGCCACCGCAAGATCCAAGGTTTGTCCGGCAAAAGCTGCCAAATCCAGCGTATACGCGCCGGAGGCGTAGTCGATCGTACCGATGACCTCGTACTCACCGAGCGGATCGCCGCGGTACAGCAGACCCTCCTGGTCAAATCCTGTCGCCATGCTGCCACCGGTCCAACCGTCAGTAAACACCAGCGAGACCGAACCGCGCTGCACGTTGCCCGGCGTCAGCGTGCCGGAAACCGTGCGCGGACGCCAGTCGCCGAGGGTCATGGAACCGGCGGCACCCGTCCCCGTCGCCATGCGGAAGGTGGCGTCAGGCTGCCCGTCCATCGCGGCATCTTTGTAGGCCTCAACGACGATCGCGGCCTCGCGCAGAATGCCATTGTACCGTACCAGCGTCTCGACCACAGGTGTCGGGAATTCGTGACGGGACTGTCCGGCTTGTGTGACGCCCGTAACCTGATCGGGGCGCACATCGTTTTTCGCTGCCGAGAACCGGGCCTCCGCCCAGTTTGACCAACCGTCCTCATCGTTGTCCAGATGCGCATCGTAGATCGCCGCAGAGACCTTATCGGGAGCGAAACCGTCCTCCCACGCATCCTCCATAAAGTCATGGTCCGTGAACATCTCGCCCAGATAGAGCGAACCCGTCCGCAGGAAATAATCGGACACGGATTGCTTGGTGCTGAACAAGCGCGGATTGACCGCATGGAAACTGTAGACGTTGGCGGCCAGATACTCGGCATAGTTGCTGAGTCCGTCGCCGTCAGGATCAGCAAGCGCACCATTCTCGCCAGTGCTGTCGTAGGGATCAAACCCGTAGGTCATCTCCCACGTGTCCGGCAGGCCGTCTTCGTCCCAATCGGTCGTCGGGGTCATTGGATACGTGTCGATGATGGCCGTCTGGGCGCCGTACAAGGTGCCTGCATTGAACCAGCCCCGTTCCCAATCCCGGAGTGTGAATCCGGCGACCTCTTGATCGTCTGCCGACCAGAAAATACAGGCGAAGTCCTGCACCTGGCCGGTCCGCCAACTGCCCATGCCGCTCACGCCGGCCGCCGAGGTCCCGTCATCGAAGAGGTAGCAGCCGTACAGCGACGGCGTCGCCACCTTCAGCACGCCCTCTTCCCGGATGCGCTTGAGCTGATATTCACTCAATGCCGCGCGGTAGAACGCAATGTTGTCCAGATCGCCGTTCAAACCGGCGCCGAAGTAGGCGCGCGCCAATCCCTTGCCGCTGGCAGCCGGCAGCCGGCTCATGTTGCCGAAGGCCGAACCGGAGTTCTGACCGTTCACCAACAGCAGCAGCCGCTGCATGTCCAGATCCGCCACCATGTCGACCGTCGACCACTGCCCGACCGGTATCGCGGCGGCCGACACCACGTCCAACTGTTGCGGCGCGGCGCCTCCGGTGTCCGTCGTCACGCTCACCTGCACCCTGCCGTCGGTCCTCAGCAGAATCGCATAGTTGAAGACCCCCGAGCTGACTTCGCGCGCAGCCAGCACCGCCGGCGTGCCGGCAGGCAGACTCGCCGGCCTGACCGACAGGCGCAGGGTGAAGGAGCCCTCATCGCTTGACCAGCGCGACACCAGCGGCGCCTGCACGAAGCCGTCGCCGGACACATGCAGGTGACGCTCGATATACGGCTGCAGGCTGTTCGTTGACCACGGCTGGTTCGCGCCGATGTAACCGTCCGCTGAATCAAGGCGACCGTCGTCATCGGTATCCGGCAGGCGCGGATCGGTGCCCTTGCGGTATTCAAGCAGATTCTGCAAGCCGTCACCGTCCGGATCCTCGTGCGTATCCGGCACGCCGTCACCGTCACTGTCAAGCGAGTTGGGATTGGATCCCACCTGCATTTCGAAGTTGTTGGGCAGACCGTCCGCATCCAGATCAGCCCCTGTATCAAGGCCATACGACGGATCGGTCCAGTCGCGGCCCTGCGCGTCCTTCGGCGGCTCGGCCAAGCTTCCCGTGAAGCCATACAGATACCACCGC